>CALAEY010000041.1 GCA_937891085.1 uncultured Prevotellaceae bacterium
TAGCGATAGTGAATAGAGCAAATGTAGCATGTCGCATGTCGCACTTCACGGGGCGCGGAAATCACGAAAACGGGTTTCGTGGAGCGTGAAAGTAATTTTCTGCGGCGATGAAAGTAAGTTTCGGTGAAAATGCGTCCGATTTTAACATTTCCAACTAATCCAAAAATGGATTGGTTAGTTTTTTGGTGGGGTGGCAAAAAAGCAGTACCTTTACATCTGCAACGAGGCAGGCACACCAAGCGCGCAGGGAGCCTGAGCAGCGTTGCACTTCATGAAGTAGACACGGCGGGAAGCGGTCACCCGTCAAGAGTGAGTTGGCCGCAGAGTGAACAGACAACCTAAAAAACAATCAACCATCATGGCAAAAATTTTCTACGAACTGAAGCAGAACAAGAACACCGACTCTGCCTTCTACGGCAAGTGGTACGCCCGTCCTAAGACGGTGGAGACACTGAACACGCGCAAGCTGGCGCAGCACATCTCGGAGCACGGCTCCATCTACACGCCCGACGTGGTGTATGGCGTGCTGGAGAAGTTCCGCAGCTGCCTGCTGGAGATGCTCCTGGAGAGCAAGAAGGTGAAGATCGAAGGCCTGGGCATCTTCTACTGCACCATAGAGAACACCCCCGGCGGTGCAGAGAGTAAGGAGAAGTTCAACACGGGCAAGAACCTCAAGGCACTGCACATCCGCTTCCTGCCAGAACAGGAGCAGGAGCAGAACATCTCCAGCCGCGAGTTCATCAAGCGTGCCGAGTTCATCAACATCGAGTCTCTGCTGACAGAGGAGAGCGTCAGCGGAAATTCTGGCAATGGCAGCAGTAGCTCCGACAGCACTGGCGGCACAACTCAGAACGGGAACGATGATGATAACCCATCAACTGAGCCAAGCACTGGCGGTGAAGGTGGCGACAGCGGCATTGGGTAAATGAAGAATGAAGAATGAAGAATGAAGAATGAAGAATGAAGAATGAAGAATTGAGCACTATCCATTATCCATTAACTAAAATGAAGAAGAAAGAAATCCTGAAGTACGTAGTACAATTGGCCATTGCCGTGCTGACGGCCATTGGCACCTCACTGGGCGTGACATCCTGCATGTCGATGCTCTGAGACGGCCCACTTAGTGAAAACTTAGAAGCGCAGAAGCCCCGATGCTAACGGCATCAGGGCTTCTTTTGTTTTACATACGACTTGAAAACATTCAAGATTATTTTGGTATTTAATTGGAAAAACGTAAATTTGCCGCCAAAGGATTAACAATCAATAGTAATAGAAAATGAACACTCAAGCATTAACACAGAAGATTGCCGATTATTTCAAGACGCAGCCTGTCTGCCGGGCTTGGCTGTTCGGCTCGTTTGCCCGTGGCGAGGAAACGCCTGATAGCGATGTGGACATATTGGTGGAATATGACAAGGATGCCCGGATTTCGCTTCTTACTATTTCGCATATGATGGGGGAACTGGAAAAGAGTATCGGGCGACGGGTGGATCTGATAGAGGATGGTTGCCTAATGCCCTTTGCGGTAGAATCTGCAAATCGTGATAAACAGCTGATCTATGAGAGAACAAATTAGAGACATAGAGCGGCTACAGCACATGCTTGATGCCATGAATGTGCTTATAGACTATCAAGAGCACCATACATTGGAGGAAGCTGAGTCTGATATGGTGGTTTATTTCGGATTAGTAAAGCATGTGGAAATCATAGGCGAGGCCGTCTATAAACTGACACAAGAATATCGCTCCTGCCATAATGAAGTGAATTGGAGTGATATTGAACGTATGCGACACGTCTTGGTGCATGGCTACTATAAAATACGTCCCCAGCAGCTTTGGAACACAATCGTGATTGACGTGCCTACCTTAAAGCCTGTCATCGAACGATTGATAGAGGAACTGGAAAATACTTAGAAGCGCAGAAGCCCCGATGCTCACGGCATCAGGGCTTCTTTTGTTATATGCGAAAAATAATCCATATACACCGTATGTATGAGTTTTTTCTTATCTTTGTAGCGGCTAACTATGAGAAAAATGAGAAAAAATAGACTATGGATGCTGGCCGCCATCTGGCTTTTCTGCGGCCTGAACGTAAGTGCCAACGACGGCGTGTTCTACGTGAACGGCAATCACCTGGTTCCCATTCAGGAAACAGACATCTCGCTCACTAAGGAGGTGCTGACCATCGGTCTGTGCGATGATGGCTATGCCAGCGTGGATGTGCAATACGAACTGAACAATCAGGGGGCCGCAAAGACCGTGGTGATGGGCTTTGAAGCTAACGCTCCCTACAATGACGACGTGCCCTTCAGCCCCCAAGGCATACACCCTTATATCACCGACTTTACCGTGCGTATGAACGGTGAGGAGCTAACCTACATGAATGCCGTGGTGAAATGGGACTACGAGGTGGATGGTGACTTCCAGCCCCTGAACCTGAAGCGCTGGAAGGCGTTCGGCGAGGTGAAGATGAAGGACGGAGAAGACCTGCCGCATAACGCCATGCTCTACAATGAGCAGCTCGACAGCCTCATAGACTTTTCGTACGCCTATTACTTCGTGGCTCACTTCCAGCCTGGGAAGAACACCGTGCACCACACCTACCGCTACCGTATGAGCCACGGCGTGGGCCGCACTTTCGAGGTGCCCTATTGGCTGAAGCCTGCCATGCGCTGGGCCAATGGGCAGATAGACGACTTCACCCTGCGCATCAAGGCCACCGACACAGCCAAGCATTTCTTCTTGCCCGACTCTCTCTTCAGCGCATCTGAATTCACGGTGACAGAAGGCATCGGCAAGATGCGTAAGGCTAAGGACTGGGAGGACTCCTGCACCGAATTCACGCTCAGAAACGGCACCGTAGAGTGGCATGCCACGAACTTCAAGCCTGTGGCCGATATGACCATACAGTCGGCAGAGCGCATCAATTATGACCACTTCATCTTAGGCACCTTCTATGATCGCAGCGATGCCTACAACCCTGGTGCCTACATACTGGAGGAGGGGAAAAAGGCCGACCGTGAGCGCATCTTGCAGAATCTGCCCTACGCACATCGGGGTTATGTATTCAGAGACAAAAAGCTGCGGAAGTATTTCAGCCAGTTCTGGTGGTATATGCCTGATGCCAGCTATCAGCCTACCACCGACGACTTCACGCCGCGCGAATGGAGGCTTATCAATGAGCACCAGTAAACGGATGTCAGGCGCTGGATATGCTGAGGAATGAAGTATAACAGATAAATCGGAATTTATGCATATGAACAAAAAACAGAAATACCAGACATCCACGGAGGGCTATGGCATCAATGTGACGAAAGGGGGACTCACCGCCACCTTCCCCAACATCCGCCATACGCGTGAACCTCGGGCGAGCTACAATGCCCAGACGGGCGACCTCTGGCTCACCAGTTCGGCAATGGAAGGCACGGGCGTCAGGGTAGAGTGGCTCCATCAGATGCGCTTTGGCGATAACGACTTGGCGTATGTGAAGACGGAGGTCAACCCCTACGGCGTGCAGCAAGAACTGCTGCAGCGCTTGGCCTATAGCATCGACGGTGAAACAATCTCGCTCTATGATGGCGACAAGTTGCTGGCAACGGTCACTAATACCGTCAAGAACATGGGGGGCTTCGATGCCGAACAGCCGTTATGGATCGGTGAGCAGCTCTACTATGATGTCAGCAGCGGCGACCCCAAAGTCGTATTCACTCCAGGCGTGGCATTCACCACAGGGCTTGTGCTGACATACGACGATATGCCAGAGCTGTCGGTTCCTATCACCATTGATGAAAACGGATTGTTCACTCTTCATGAAATCACAATGGTTGCCAAGCCATAGAAAGAAACAAAGAAGCCCTGATGCTAACGACATCGGGGCTTCTTTTTATTATTAACTTAAGTTTCACAAGTAATGCTATCAAAAGCCCCAGCGGGGCTTAATAAGGTAGCCAGCCATGTCAATGGCTGGAAAAATTCGTAACCGCACCACATTACCAGCCATTGCATGGCTGGCTACCCTATAAGATGCCTACGGCATCACTCGCGAAACTTGAATTAGTAAGCGGCAGAGGTCCTTACTGGCCAGTGTCGGTGAACAGACTTAGGGGCAGCTTAGCCAGATAGACGGCACATTTGCCCGGCTGGTCGGTGCTGCTATAGTAGCTTACCCACAGCTCGTTGCCTTCAAGGAGCAGTCCTGGATAGCTGGTGTCACCATCGCTGGGCAGCACGTAGATCTCCTCCCAGTCGCCCTTCGGGGTGCCACGGAAGAGGGCAGTCTTGGCATGAGAGGTGAAGTAGGTGCGGGTGCCTACGATGCACAGGTCGTCAGTCAGCCAGGTGTAGTCCTGCCCACCTATGCGGAAGCCCATGGGCTGCAGGTCCCACTCGGTATAAGGAGGGGCACTGATGCCCCAGTAGCCCTGCTGGTCGGCTTGGTCGCGTCTTACCATCATGGCCATGCGTCCGTCTGAGAGAAAACGCAGGGTGGTCTCGTTGGGGAATCCTTCCAGATTTATTCGCTTCACCAATCGGTAGTGTATGCCGTCGGTGGTGCTCAGCAAGTCTATGTAGTTCTTACCTGCACTGGGGTAGCTCACACCGTAGCCCACGCCCTGATGCCAAGTGACGCGCCACACCCAGTCGCGCTCGCTGCGTGCAGCTGCTTCTATCTCGATGGGCTGTGGGGTGGTGAAGTGCTGTCCGTCGGTACTGAAACACACCATGGGCTGCGCCCCCTGCAGTTCCCGATTCCGATAGATGGAGCCTCCGATGGTCACCATGAGCCGTCCGTCGGGCATCTCAGAGAGCTTGGGGTCGCGCAGGTCGTAGCCGGCCATCCCTAAGTCGGACACCTGCTGCCAGCTGTCACCGTCGGCAGAGCGAAGTATCACGACATGCCCTTCGGCATTGCCTTCGGCATCGAAGATGTGACTAAATCCCTCGCGGAAGGTGCAGTAATAGAATCCATGATATTTCAGCAACGAAGTGAAAGCTGCGTGTGTGCCACGATTCCATATCTTGTCAACCTTGACGGTGGTGACACTGGTCTGACCTTGGACGTTGGCCGTCAGCAGCAGGCCGATGAGCCATAGAAGTGTGATGGATGTCGTTCGTCTCATGTTCTTTCCGATTAAATTATTCTAGTAGTTGCAACTCGAGACCACGCTGCGTCATGGTAAGGTTACCCATGGCAGGGTAGGGCACGTGCATGCCGGCTACAGTGATGCCCTGTTTCTCTAACCAGCTTAGTATGTGGGAGCGGGTGGCAGCTGCCTGCACAGGGTCTATGTCATGACGGGTGGCAATCTCTGGATGAGGCACCTGCACGGTGGGGAAGTTGATCAGGTCGCCCCAGATGAAGAAGTGCTGACCGCCGTTCTCTACCATGTAGCAGGTATGGCCAGGGGTGTGGCCGTAGGAGGCGATGCTCTTCACGCCGGGGATGAGCTCCGTCATCTGCTCGATGGACTGTGGCTCGAAGAGGTGCAGCTTGTCCTTATAGGCCTCTACCACTGCCTGAGCTCCGGCAAATCCGCGCTGCTGTCCCTCTGGCAGTGAAGCCTGCAGCTCCTTGTCGGTCCAGTAGGCCACCTCTTTCTCAGAGATGTAAAGTTCTGCGTTAGGGAATACGCGTACACCGTCTTTCATCAGTCCGCCGATATGGTCGCCATGCATGTGCGTCAGCAGGATGATGTCTATCTGCTCTGGGCAGGAGCCTCACTCTGATTGGCCTTCTGGCCGCATCCCTGCAGGCATGCTAAGCAGAACAGCAGGGCGATTGTCAAATAATGTCTCATAGCTTTACTCTTTATATCCTCGCAAAGATAAGCACTTTTTGGCGGATTCCGGCATTTGCACAGCATAAAAAACAGCAGTGCCTATTAAAGACACTGCTGCCATAATCTATGCCTAATCGGCAATGAGCTGTTTGACGTATTCGGAGGGAGAGGCACCAATAACCTTCTTGAACATACGGTTGAGGTGCTGCGGGTACTCGAAGCCCAATTGGTAGGCCGTCTCAGCCGTTGTCGCCCCATTGAGCAGCAGTCGCCTGGCCCGCTGGATGATGAACCGCTGGATGTAGCTCTGTGCCGTGCTGCCCGTAGCCTGCTTCACCACATCGCCGAAGTAGTTGGCCGTGAGGCTGAGCTCCCCAGCGCAATAGCTCACCGTGGGCAGTCCCAACTTCTCCTGCAGCCCCTGTTTGTAGTAGTTATATAATAAGGTGTGGAACTGTGCCAGCAGGTCGTTGCTCTTCAGATTGGTGGCCGACGGGTACTGGCGCAGGAAAGCCCGCTGGGCATAGTTGAGCAACAAAGAGATGTAAGACACCAGAATCCCCTTCAGTCCGCTGCCCTCGCGATGCTCCAGTTCGTGGCGGATGCTTCGGAGGATAGAAGTAATGATGTTACACTCATAGGCATCGAGCTTCAACGCCTCATTGAGCATGTAAGAGAAGAAACCGAACGTCTCAATCTGATTCTCAAGGGCAGTGCCAGTGAGGAGCGTAGGGTGGAAGAGAAGCGCCCAACCCGTCAGCTGTACGGTAGTTCCATCGTCAGGATGTCCGCCGACTTGCTCAGGCGACACACAGATCAAGGAATTCTCCTCATACCGGAAACTGCTCATGCCATGCTGCAGCGACACCTCACTCTCTCGATGCAAGAAAAAGCCATAAACACCATAGTCATTCAAGCTATGGCGCACTTCCCCAAGCTCATCAAAACAGATGACGCCAACGAGCGGATGCTGAGACTTCACACCATAATATTGCGTGTAGTCATCCACACACTTTATCTTACGAATCTCTTTCATGCGATGGCAAAGATAATGAACAATCCGTAATATTGTTACATTTTGAACGAATATAATTATTTAATGGATGATGAAAAGCCTATAAGTTTTGTAGAAACAAAACTTATAACTATATTTGAAGCCCTAAACTACAGATAACGGCTTATGAGAGCAAAACTGACATTAATGGCATTGACAATGGCTACAGGACTGATGGCACAAGGTGTGATCGATGTTCATAGCCACTTGATAACCCCTGAGTACAGGGCAGTATTGGAACAGCATGGCATGCAGCTCGATGAGGGCTTCCCCCTGCCGGCATGGAGTGCGGAGCAGCATCTGATGGACATGAACACCATCGGCATAGCTACCTCTATCATCACCATGCCTGCACCACAGCCTTACTTCGGCGATGTGGAAGAGGCCAAGGCCATCATCCGTCAGAACAACGAGGCAGCTGCCCAGCTCAAGCAGCAGTATAGGGCGCGCTTCCTGTTCTGCGCCTCACTGCCACTGCCCGATGTGAATGCCGCTATCGAGGAAGCTGTCTGTGCACTCGACTCGCTGGATGCCAATGGCATAAAGTTGTCCACCAATGTCTATGGCCAGTATCTGGGCGATCCAGCCTTGGATCCGCTGATGGAGGTGCTCAACGAACGCCATGCGCTCATCATTCTGCACCCTTGCAAGCCTACACCCTACAGCAATGAGCTGATGGCAGGCGTGCCTCTGGCTATGAGTGAGTATCTGGCTGAGACCACCCGTGCCGTGGCCAACATGATCACGCACAATGTGCTGGTGCGCTATCCGAACCTGCGCATCGTGGTGCCTCACTGTGGGGCCTACCTGCCGTTGGCCATCCCTCGCATGAAGGCGATACATCCGGCTGTGCAGGCAGCAGGCATGGTGGGCGACATCGACTGGGACAATCAGCTTTCACACCTTTATTATGATCTGGCGGGAGCCGTGTCCGTGCCAACCATCAAGATGATGCTCACCATCACGGAGCCCAGCCATCTGCTCTACGGATCCGACTATCCCTATGTGGCCACGGATGTGCTGAAACGTAAACTCGGCATCCTGCGCATGGAACTGCTCAACGATGAGGAGTTGGCTCCCTATGTGGATGATATTTTCGGTAAGAACTTCATAAAACTGCTGAGAAATGAATAACAGGAAATTTGTCTTGATACTGAGTGCCATCAGTGGCGTGCTGTCGTTTGCACTCTTCTTCTTCGTATTTAATATGATGAAGCAAAAGGAATCACAGCCTGCGGCAGAAACAGTTGCTGTGCCACAGATCTCTGCCACAGAGGCTGCCAGCGAGATGCTGGTGCGTCTGGCCGTAATCGAAGTCTATCCAGAGTATCTGGAAGAATACCTCGCTGCCGCTTCTACGGTAGGCGGGGAGTCGGTGGCCAAGGAGCCGGGCGTGGTGTGCATCTTCCCTATGCAGATGAAAGAACAGCCCAACCAGGTGCGCATCATCGAGATCTACCGCAACCAGGAAGCCTATCTGAGCCACCTGCAGACGGAGCACTTCCTGACCTACAAGAACGGGACGCTGCACATGGTGAAGAATCTCGACCTGCAGGAAATGCGCCCGATGCATCCAGAAGCCATGCCACTGATCTTCAATAAGTTTTTCGATGAATAAGGGTTCTCAAAAAAAACTAAAGAAATAAATAGGAAAGTTCAAAAGACTTTCCTATTTTTGTATCAACGTATGACCTCTTACTAAGTGCAACTGATGAAAAACGCGGTTTATAGGATTTGGCGATTCTACGTAGATGGCTTCAAGAGCATGACTACGGGCAGAGTGCTATGGCTCATCATCCTGGTGAAGCTTTTCATCATGTTTGCTATTCTCCGCATCTTTTTCTTCCCCAACTATCTGAACGAGCATACCAATGACAGTTCGGAGAAGGACGATTTTGTGAGTAATCAGCTTATCGAGAGGATTGGCCAGTGAACTATTATTAACTAAATATCTGTACTATGATTGAAAACATTGACTCTACGCTGATCGACTGGTCGAGGGCGCAATTTGCACTGACGGCCATCTATCACTGGATCTTCGTCCCCCTCACACTGGGGCTGGCGGTAGTCATGGGCATCATGGAGACCATCTACTATCGTACGAAAGATCCGTTCTGGCTGAAGACCACGCAGTTCTGGCAGAAGGTGTTCGGTATCAACTTCGCTGTGGGTGTGGCTACAGGCTTGATCCTGGAATTTGAATTCGGTACCAACTGGAGCAATTACAGTTGGTTCGTGGGCGACATCTTCGGTGCGCCGCTGGCCATCGAGGGCATTGTGGCATTCTTCATGGAAGCCACGTTCATTGCCGTGATGTTCTTCGGTTGGCACAAGGTGAGCCGTGGTTTCCACTTGGCCTCCACTTGGCTGACGGGACTCGGTGCCACCATTTCTGCCTGGTGGATTCTGGTGGCCAATTCCTGGATGCAGTATCCGGTGGGCATGGAGTTCAACCCAGACACTGCCCGTAATGAGATGGTGAGCTTCGCTGCTGTGGCCTTCTCACCGATGGCCGTGAACAAGTTCTTCCACACCGTGCTGTCAGGCTGGGTGCTTGGCGCTATCTTCGTGGTAGGCGTGAGCTGCTGGTACCTGTTCAAGCAGCGTGAGGCCGAGAAGAAGTTTGCCTTGGAAAGCATCAAGATAGCCGCTATCTTCGGTCTGATTTCCACTGTACTCGTGGCCGCGACTGGTCATTCCTCCGGCACGCAAGTAGCCCAGCATCAGCCTATGAAACTGGCCGCTATGGAAGGCCTCTATGAGGGCGAGCAGGGAGCTGGCTTGATAGCCGTGGCAGCCTTGAATCCCAAGAAGCAAGCCCCCGATGACGGGATAGATCCTTTCCTCTTCCGCGTGGAGATACCAAAGGTGCTCTCTATCTTGGCCACCAACAGCACGGACAGCTTTGTGCCTGGCATCAATGATATATTAGAAGGTGGCTATACGCAGTATGACGGTACCACTGCCATCCCTGTGGCTGAGAAGATAGAGCGTGGCAAGACAGCCATCCGTGCCTTTGCTGCCTATCGTAAAGCCAAGGCAGAAGGCGATGAATCTGGCGCTGTGGCTTCTGCCAAGCTGTTGCAGGAGAACATGCCTTACTTCGGCTATGGCTACATCAAGAATCCAACCGATGTGGTGCCTAACGTGCCATTGACCTTCTACATGTTCCGCATCATGGTATATCTGGGCGGCTACTTCATCTTCTTCTTCATGGTGATGCTGTGGTTCTACTACAAGATGGACCTCACGCTGCCGAAGTGGAAGTGGATACACTGGATTGCTATCCTCACCATCCCACTGGGCTATCTGGCAGGACAGGCTGGTTGGGCAGTAGCTGAGGTTGGTCGTCAGCCCTGGGTGATTCAAGACATGCTGCCTACCAATGCTGCCGTGTCGGCTGTGGGCGTAGGTTCCGTGCAGCTCACCTTCTTCATCTTCTTGGCACTCTTCACCATCATGCTCATCGCAGAGATCGGCATCATGCTGAAGACCATCAAGAAGGGACCAGAGATTGATAAGGAATTATGAATTATGAATTATATGGCTGCGCCATGTAGCGTAAGGCTATAGTTCATAATTTATAGTTCGTAATTCATAATTTATAATTCATAATTCATAATTCTTATGACATACGAATTCTTACAACAATATTGGTGGTTCATCGTATCCCTGCTGGCAGGCATCCTGGTATTCCTGCTCTTCGTGCAGGGCGGCAACTCACTGCTCTTCCGCCTCCCGCGGAATGAGGAGCAGCGCCGACTGATGGTGAACTCCACCGGACGTAAATGGGAGTTTACGTTCACTACCTTGGTTACATTCGGAGGCGGTTTCTTCGCTTCCTTCCCTCTGTTCTATAGCACGAGCTTCGGTGGTGCCTACTGGGTATGGATGCTCCTGCTCTTCACCTTCGTGCTACAGGCTGTGAGCTATGAGTTCCAATCGAAGTTGGGCAACCTGCTGGGGCAGAAGACCTATCGCTGGTTCCTGGTCATCAACGGCTTTTTGGCTCCGCTCATTCTGGGTGTGGCAGTCTCAACCTTCTTCACGGGATCTGAGTTCATCGTGCAGAAGAACAACCTGGCAGAGATTGGGGCACCTATCGTGAGCATCTGGACAGGCGCTGCACACGGCTTGGAGGCCCTGCTCAACTGGCGTAATCTGCTGCTTGGTATCGCAGTATTGGAACTGTCACGCTGCTTGGCACTGCTCTATTTCATCAATAATATAGAAGATGAGAACCTGGAGCAGTACAGCGGACTGCGTCTGTGGGCAGACGGCATTGCCTTCGTGCTCTTCTTTGTGGCATGGTTGGTAAGCATCTTTGTGGCCGACGGCTTTGCCGTTGATGCTGCTGGCGTGGTGAGCATGGAAGCCTATAAGTACCTGCACAACTTGTTGCAGATGCCTGTGGTGGCCATTGTCTTCCTCGTAGGTGTGGTGCTGGTGCTCTACGGTATAATCCGTACCCTTTTTGACAACAAATTCTACAAAGGCATCTGGTTTGCTGGGGCTGGCACCATCCTGACGGTAACCATGCTCCTGCTCTTGGTGGGTTATAATGGTACCTCCTATTATCCAAGTACAGCCGACCTGCAGAGCAGTCTCACACTACAGAACAGTTGCTCCAGCTACTTCACGCTGAGTGTCATGGCCGTGGTTTCCCTGCTGGTGCCCTTCGTGATAGCCTACATCGCCTACTGCTGGTATAAGATCAATGATAAGAAACTCGATGCCTCAGAACTTGAAGACGGACATGCCTATTGATGGCCGGAAGTGCGACATGTGACATGCTACATTAGCCTTCGCGTTGAACTATTTGGAAAACTTTGTCAAGCGCAAAATTGGCAAAGTTTTCCATTTTATTTTGTAACTATCTGTATGCTACCGAATTGACATTTTTTAACACGCAAAAAGTTTTCCAAAACGGACAACTTATGTATAACTATTGTATCTTTGTGTCGCCGAAATTTGCGAACAATAGTAAAAACATATTAATCACTTAGAATTATCATGATACAGACAGTTGTTAAGCGAGACGGAAGAATCGTGGGCTTCAATGAAGAGAAAATCAAGGCTGCCATCCGTAAGGCGATGATCCATACGGAGAAGGGCGAGGACCAACAGTTGATCAACCAAATCACAGACCATATCACCCTGCGCGGTGGTTCACAGATGTCTGTGGAGGCTATCCAGGACTTGGTGGAACTGGAGCTGATGAAGAGTAGTCGTAAGGACGTAGCTCAGAAGTACATCGCCTATCGTAACCAGCGCAGCATTGCCCGTAAGGCTAAGACGCGTGACATCTTCCTTGAGATCATCAATGTGAAGAACAATGACATCACGCGTGAGAACGCCAACATGAACGCAGACACCCCTGCGGGCATGATGATGAAGTTCGCCAGCGAGAGCACCAAGCCTTTCGTGGACGACTACCTGCTCAGCGATGAGAGCCGTGAAGCCGTACAGCACAACTATCTGCACATTCATGATAAGGACTATTACCCCACGAAGAGTCTCACCTGCGTGCAACATCCGCTTGACAACATCCTGCTGGGTGGTTTCTCAGCCGGCCACGGCGAGTCACGCCCAGCCAAACGCATCGAGACAGCCAGCGTGTTAGCTTGTATCTCTATGGAGACAGCACAGAACGAGATGCATGGCGGTCAGGCCATCCCAGCATTCGACTTCTATATGGCTCCTTACGTACGTTCCAGCTTCATCGAAGAGGTGAAGAACCTGGAAGAACTGAACGGCGAAGACTATTCTCACCTTTATGATAAGGAACTGGAAGACTATCTGGAGCGTCCGCTCACAGGCTTGCAGGGTGAAGACCGTGTGCTGCAGCATGCCATGAACAAGACAGTGGCACGTGTGCATCAGGCGATGGAGGCATTTATCCACAACATGAATACCATCCACTCTCGCGGTGGTAATCAGGTGGTGTTCAGCTCTATCAACTATGGTACCGATACATCTGCCGAGGGTCGTTGCGTGATGCGTGAGATTCTGAAGAGCACCTATCGTGGTGTGGGCAATGGTGAGACGGCCATCTTCCCCATCCAGATTTGGAAGAAGAAGCGTGGCGTGAACTACTTGCCAGAAGATCGTAACTACGACCTCTACCAACTGGCTTGTAAGGTGACAGCCCGTCGTTTCTTCCCTAACTTCCTGAACTTGGATGCCACTTACAACCAGACAGATGAATGGCATGCCGATGATCCTAAGCGCTATATTCACGAGGTGGCTACCATGGGCTGCCGTACCCGCGTGTTCGAGAACCGCTTCGGTCCTAAGACCTCTATCGGACGTGGTAACATCTCCTTCTCTACCATCAATATCGTGCGCCTGGCTATCGAATGCATGGGTGTAGAGGATAAGGAGCAGCGCATCGCCCTCTTCTTTGCAAAGCTCGACCACATGCTGGAGGTCACCGCCAAGCAGTTGGACGACCGCTTCAACTTCCAGAAGACAGCCTTCGTGAAGCAGTTCCCACTGTTGATGCGCTCCCTTTGGAACGGTTGTGAGAAGCTCGGTCCTAACGACACCATTGAGTCTGTCATCAACCAAGGTACGCTGGGTATCGGTTTCATCGGCTTGGCAGAATGCTTGGTGGCACTGGTAGGCAAGCACCACGGCGAGTCTGAGGAAGCTCAGGCATTGGGTCTGAAGATCATCACTTACATGCGCGACCGTGTGAATGAGTTCTCAGAGCGGTATCGTCACAACTACAGCGTGCTGGCTACCCCTGCAGAGGGACTTTCTGGTAAGTTCACTAAGGTGGACCGTCGTGACTTCGGCGTTCTGCCAGGTATCACCGACCGTGACTACTACACCAACTCTAACCACGTGCCTGTGTACTATAAGTGCAGCGCCCTGCACAAGGCGAAGGTGGAGGCTCCATATCATGAGCTGACCCGCGGTGGCCATATCTTCTATGTGGAGATAGACGGCGATGCTACGCACAACCCAGAGGTTATCACCCGCGTGGTGGACATGATGGATCAGCTGAACATGGGCTATGGCTCTGTGAACCATAATCGTAACCGCTGCCTGGATTGCGGCTATGAGAATGCCGATCCTAACCTGAAGGTTTGCCCGAAGTGTGGCAGCAAGCACATCGACCGCCTGCAGCGTATCACTGGCTATCTGGTAGGTACGACTGACCGCTGGAACCATGGCAAACTCTGTGAACTGAACGACCGTGTGACGCATGTAGATGGCCAGTACGGCATCTTCCCTGCAGACGAAGAAGCATGATTTCTGTCATAAACATTATAGATGACACGATGGTGGACGGACCGGGCTTCCGCACTTCTATATACTGTGCGGGATGCCCGAACGCCTGCCCGGGTTGTCACAATCCGCAGACCTGGGATATCCATCATGGGAAGTGGATGGAGACGGAGGAGATAATGCATCGTATAGAGGCAGATTCCTTTGCCGATGTCACTTTCAGTGGGGGAGACCCCATGTTTCAGGCGGAGGGCTTCGCAGAGTTGGCGGAGACCATCAAGGCACGCACCAAGAAGAATATCTGGTGCTATACGGGGTATCTCTTTGAGAATCTGCTAACTAACCCACAGCAATTGCGATTGCTGCAGTCTATCGATGTGTTGGTAGACGGCCCGTTCAAGCAGGAGCTGAAGGACGAAGACTTACTTTTCAGAGGCAGCAGTAATCAGCGCTTGATTGATGTACCAGCCTCTTTGAGAGACGGGAAGGTCGTCCTCCTGGACTATAATCCCACCCGTCTCTGAATTCAATAAGTATTAATGGTTGTTCGGTTGCATGAACTCAAGGCCTGCAGCCTGACGCATCATATTGTCAGCCAAAGCCAGATTGTTCTCCTGCTCATCGAAGAGAATATCATACATGGCCTTCAGTCCCATGCGTCCGCCGCCATTCTTCAATATGTGGACAATGCAGAGATTCTGGAGGCCAACATTCTCTGCGATAATATCCAGATCTGTCAGTGCCAGCTGTGAGATAGCCAGTTGGTAGGCATCTTCCTCATTCTCATAGATGAACTTCTCCACATCACCCAGGGTTTCCATGCCCAGATGTTCCAATACAGGTAAGAACGGGAGTAGGGGAGTTGGGATAATCTCAGCCTGATTCACTGCGGCGATACGTTCGGTCAGTTTCTTGAAAGGATGAAGCTCCAAGAAATTGCGGAACGATTCGTTGGTCAGTGGCACGTCAGTAAGCTGCCCCGACTTCACCAATGATCTTACCTGCCAGCGATAGTCAGTAACGGTGTTTCGTAGGCGGCTGAACTCATTGTCCACCAACTCCAGCATACCAGCCAGACGGCTGAACTGACGGCGATATTCTCCTGGCAATTGAACTTCTCCTTTATAGCCAATATCATGCTCGATGGTCGACCATACATGCTGCAAGGCCGTACGCATCTGCAGTTCGAAACGAATGTTGTTGATGGCAGGGTCATCGATGACAGACTTTGGTATGCTGCAAATGTAATGCAGGGAGTTGTAGCCGAAGCTATTCGTCTGATGCATCTTACGCTTATCCACGGATTCCTTCCAGTCTACCTCCAGCGAATGCTTTACCAAGGCAGCAACCTTATCCACATCGTCAGTGTAGAACGTGATGATGCGCATGCCTACCAAGTCGGTAATATCATCGATGGAATGGTACTTGGCCCCTTTCAGCTCCAGTTTTCCGATCAGTGATTTCTCTGTTTTGACACGATGCTCGATCGCTGTAACATAAAAGCCTTGCTCGTTTAAGACCTTGCTAAGAAGGCTGTATGCTATTTCCTCTACCTTATTATAAAGCGGAAGTCGCTCTTGAAATTGCTTCAGCAGTGCTTCGCCGTGGGCATCCAGTTGACTGTTCATTACACTCATGATAGATTCGTTAATTATATGTCCCTCAACTAAAAAGCGGAACTATAAAAGTCCCGCTGTTCCCAACACTTTTCCATCAGAATTTGATGAAAAATAGTCTTCTTATAGTTAAGAGAGTATTTATTTCGATGGCGAAGATAGAAACTTTCTAAGGAATATGCAAATGTTTAGGCTATAAAAATGAGCAAATTACTCTACTTATGTTGTAAAACATCAAAGGCGACCCTTATGCAGAGTCGCCTTTGTTTTTCTGTTTTCCAATGATGGATTAGTTGCCAGCTTCAGCCTCAGCAGCCTTGATCATAGCCTCACTTGCGTACATGTAGATTTCAACACGACGGTTCTCGGCAGCAGTCTTGCTTTCATCATACTCGTCGAAAGCCTTACCCTCAACGAACTTGAACTGACCGTTGGTCACACCCTGCTGAGCAAGGTAATTCTTCACTGCGTCAGCACGATTCTGAGAAACCTTTACGTTGGCATCGCGGGTACCTACCTTATCGGTATGACCGTATACAGCGATGTCGGTGTCAGTATCTTCCTTCAGAATGGTTGCCAATTCGCTCAGTGACTTCTTAGACTGATCTGTCAAAGCTGCAGAATTGAAACCAAAGAGAATACCACCGTCGAAGGTTACCTTAACAGCGTCCAGACCGTTAGTGTCTGAAACCTTCTCAACCTGTGCGTTAGCAATCTTGGCAGCTTCTTCAGCCTTCTTGTCCATCTTCTTGCCGATGATGGCACCTGTACCTGCACCTACGGCAGCACCTACGGCAGCACCAATGGCAGCACCTTTACCATGACCTATCAGGGCACCAACTACGCCACCCA
>CALAEY010000042.1 GCA_937891085.1 uncultured Prevotellaceae bacterium
GTAGGCCTGCTCCGAGTTGGTTTGGTAAAACGACTTCGGACCTATCTTGAACCGCAGCCCTTCCATTTCCTCGAAGATATGGTCACGCCCACTGTAGAGCTCCACATCAAGGTCGCCAATGGCATCGTTCACCTTATTATTGATGACATACTGCAGTGAGGTGATTTGTGGGAACGTCTGCTTCACATACTCCATCAGCGTGAGGAACTGCTGCCTTTCGGCTTCCCCCTCCACACGTGCCACTACGATGACCATCAGCTCGCCCGTAGAAGCTGTGCGGATGACGAGGTTGCGCATCATGCCCGTGTGCTGTCGCAGGTCAATGAACGTATATCCATGCTCCAAGGCATAGTCGCGTATGGCATTGCGAATCTGATTGCAGATGTCGTCTTGCAGCCAGCACTTCTCTATGGGCAGCACCTTGTCGAAGGCTCCCGTGATGTGGAATCCCACCGCATTGCGCTCGAAATCCACCCCACTGGCCACCTCCTCACGTGTCAGCCAGCGCTTGTTGCTGAAGGTGAACTCCAACTTGTTGCGGTAGCATTGTGTTTTCTCAGAACCTATGATGGGCGTGATTTCTGGCAGCTCTACCTTGCCGATGCGCGTCAGGGCATCCACCACCTGCTTCTGCTTATATTTCAGTTGCTCGGAGTAGGGCAGAATCTGCCACACACAGCCGCCGCACACCCCATAGTGCTCGCAGAAAGGCACGGCCCGTTTCTCCGAATACTCGTGAAACTTCACTGCCTCTGCCTCCGCATAGTTGTGCTTCTTGCGTCGCACCTGCAGATCCACCACATCGCCAGGTACCACGTAGGGCACGAACACCACCAAGTCGTTCACCCTGGCGATGGCTTTGCCCTCCGCCGCCACATCAGTTATCAGTACCTTCTCCAGTAAGGGGAGTTCCTTTCTTTTTCTACTCATCCTCGTTTTTGATTTTGGCTGCAAAGATAATCAATTTAATTTGAACCTCATACGCCAAATGTGTGTGTCGGGATCCCAGCTGTGGCTCAGGATGCAGAAATGACCTATTTCACTGGTGTTCTCTACATGGGTGCCGATGCAGAGGCATTCGTCATAGTCGCCCACATGTACCACTCGGACGGTTTCAGAGGCATCGTCGGGCAGGCGCTTCATGTCGAAACGCCCCATGGCTTCCTGCTGGGTGATGAACTCGGTGGTGATGTCAAGGTGGCGGTCTATCACCTCATTGACGGCATCTTCCAGCTGCTTGACTTGCGCCTCTGTAGGTGCTTCGTCGAGCCGATAATCCAACTTGCTCTTCTTTCGCTCGATGTGCGCTTCTACTGAGCGCCCACAACCGAAGAGGCGTATCATCGTCTGGTTGATGATATGCTCGGTGGTATGCATCGGGGGATATTCTTGCTTGTTATGTGCATTCAGTTCCATAAACTATTGTTTTTCAAGTCCGAACATGGTCCAACGGTAGAGGTTGCATCCCACGAAGTTGCCCAGCACCTCGCAGATGTATATGGCCAGCACCATAGGTTGCAACAGGGTGTCTGCGGGCACTACTAAGAAGTAGAAGGCATCGGCGATGCTATGGGCGAAGCCGCACATGATGAAGAGGGGCACACCGAAGAGCAGCGGTAGCATCTTTCCCTGACGGGCAAAGTGCACGGCGGTGGTCATGATGAATCCGCATCCAATGGCCAGAAGGAAGCAGGCGAAAGGACCTTTTGTCAAGCGGCCTTGAAGAATGTTGGTAGCTGGCTCGATGCAGTCGGGTAGGGCATAGCGCACAGCCAGAGCGGTGAGCAGGCATCCCACAATGTTGCCCAGCAACACTATGCAGAGCATACTCCAATCGCCACGTGCGCGGATGAATCCTGCAGTGCCGGTATAGAGCTTCAAACCATAGTAAACCACCGTCATCAAGCCGAAGGCGAAGAGGACAGCTCCAGCCAAGCCACCTATGCGGAGATATACGGTGCCGGCGATGGCGATACAAATTCCTGCAAGGATGGCAGACGGGAAAATCTTTCTGAACATTATCTGTGAATTAATAATTATCAATTATGGATTGTCAATAGTGAATTACAAACTATCCCCACTGCTTCATTTAGAGAAGAGCAATTCGCGGTATTTAGGCAGTGGCCAGATCTCGTCATCGACCTCCATTTCCAGATTGTCGATATGCTCACGGATGCGATCCAGGTAAGGGTGCACTTGCTCAGCGTAGGCGATGGCCTTATCGTGGTTGCTGTCCATGTGGTTGGCCTTGCGGCGCTCCTCCGTCATTTCACGCACCAATACCTTGATGGCAGTGACGCGGTGAGAGATGTCGCGTATCAGTTCCTTGCGGTCGGCACTCAGCTCGTCGTACTCCTGCTGGCTAAAGGTCTCCCGAAGGCCGCGCAGGTTCTCCAGAAGTCGGTTCTGATAGCTCACGGCCGTAGGTACGATGTGGTTGATAGCCAGATCGCCCAGCACACGGCTCTCTATCTGCTCCTTCTTCACGTATTTCTCCAGTTCTACCTCGATGCGGCTCTGCAGCTCGCTCTCATTGAAGACATGCTGCCCCATGAGCACGGCACGACTCTGGGCATCGTCGAAGTGCATCAGTGCCTCAGGCACGCTGCTGATGTCTGACAAGCCACGACGGTGTGCCTCCTCCTTCCACTCCTGTGAGTAGCCGTCGCCCTCGAAGTGGATAGGGGCAGAGGTCTGTATGTATTCCTTCATCATGTAGAAGATGGCTTCGTTGACTTCAAAGCCTTCTTCCATGAGCTTGTCCACGCTGGCCTTGAACTCAGAGAGCTGGGCAGCCATAGCCGCATTGATGGCTATCATGGCTGCGGCACAGTTGGCCGATGCACCAGCGGCACGGAACTCAAAGCGGTTGCCCGTGAAGGCAAAAGGCGAAGTGCGGTTGCGGTCGGTAGTGTCCAGCATGATGTCTGGCACACGCTCTATGTCGAGCTTGAGCGTCGTCTTCTGCTTGTTGGAGGCATGCGTGCGATAATCCTTCTGCATGATCTCATCGAGCACCATGCTCAGGTGTCTGCCCAGGAAGATGGAGAGGATGGCAGGCGGTGCCTCGTTGGCTCCCAGACGGTGGCTGTTACCCGCACTCATAATGCTGGCACGCAGCAGGTTCTGGTTCTTATATACCATCATCAGCACATTCACCAGGAAGGTGAGGAAGAGGGTATTCGCCTCAGGGTTCTTGCCTGGTGAGAAGAGGTTAATGCCCGTATCTGTGCAGAGCGACCAGTTGTTGTGCTTGCCGCTGCCGTTCACCCCGTCGAATGGCTTCTCATGCAGCAGCACGGCGAAGTGGTGCTTATGGGCGATGCGCTTCATCAGATCCATGATGAGCTGGTTATGGTCGTTGGCCAGATTCACGTTCTCGAAGATAGGAGCCAACTCAAACTGATTCGGTGCCACCTCGTTGTGACGTGTCTTGACAGGGATGCCCAGCTTCAGGCTTTCTATCTCAAGGTCTTTCATGAAGGCCGTGACACGTGGCGGGATGCTGCCGAAGTAGTGGTCGTCCAGTTGCTGATCCTTGGCAGAAGAGTGTCCCATCAGGGTGCGTCCTGTGAGGAAAAGGTCGGGGCGGGCATCATAGAGTGCCTCGTCCACGAGGAAATACTCCTGCTCCCAACCCAAGTTGGCAAACACGCGTGACACGTTCTTGTCGAACAAGCGGCACACCTCCGTAGCGGCCTTGTCAACAGCAGAGAGGGCACGCAGCAGTGGCGTCTTGTAATCCAAAGCCTCACCCGTATAGGCGATGAATATGGTAGGGATACACAGCGTATCATCTACCACGAAGGCAGGTGAAGACACATCCCAAGCCGTGTAGCCACGCGCTTCGAACGTGTTGCGAAGGCCACCATTAGGGAAACTGGAGGCATCGGGTTCCTGCTGGATGAGCAGCTTACCGCTGAAGCGCTCTATCACATCACCCTCTTCACCGAAGTCGATGAAACTGTCATGCTTCTCAGCGGTACCGTCTGTCAGGGGTTGGAACCAGTGCGTATAGTGGGTCACGCCCAAGGTTTTCGCCCAACTCTTCATGCCGTTGGCTATCAGGTCTGCCATCTCACGGCTGATGGGCTTGCCGAGTTCCACCGCATCCTTCACGGCTTTGTAGGCCTCACGTGGCAGGTACTCCTGCATCTTCTCATCGTCGAAGACGTGGCTGGCATAGTAGTCACTCAGTTTCTCTGATGGCACTTGTACTTCCAAAGGCTTGCGATTGGCAAGCTCACGAAGTGCAAAAAATCGCATTTTGGACATTGTTGACTTTCTTTTTTAGTTGTTTGGCGCAAAATTACAAATAATTCCTAAATTTGCAGCAAAAAGACGTAAAACATTGAATAAGATTGTCACATATAGCCTCAAACCTTGTCTGCTGTTGCTCCTTGCGCTGCTCGTGCTCCCTCTGCAGGCACGCAGGAACTGGACGCTGACCGACTCGCTGGTGGAGCAGGTGCGTGAGCGTGCCCCTCGCTATGCCAAGACGGTGAGCGAGTACAGGGCGCAGCTTTATGTGAAAGGTGATCTGCACGTCGACCGCAAGAACATGCTGCTGCAAGCCCTTCCGCACATGTTCCACCTCCAGAAAGGCGTGCGCGACTATGTGGTGGAGTCGCACAGCGACCTGCACTATACGGCTCCCGATATCTATGATGAGAAGATGAGGGGATTCACGGGCACGGCTGGTAGGGCATGGGAGGCCGACGGCCGACTGCGGGATTTCTTCCACATCAATGTCTATGCCTCTTCGCTGCTGGGCGACAAGCTGCTCTCCCCCTTGGCTCCCAATGGGCGCAACTACTATAAATACACCCATCAGGGCGTGCAAGACACGGCGAACGGCCCTCTGCACCGCATCTACTTCGTGCGCAAGGTGTATAGCTACCAACTGCTCTACGGCTATATGCTCATCAATGAACGCAGCATGACCGTGCGTGAAATCTGCTACATCGGACATACGGAGATGAACCACTTCATCATCACCGTGAAGCTGGGGGAGGAGGGCACCGAAGAAGAACTCTTGCCCGTGCACTATGAGGTGGAGGTGAATATCAAGATGCTGGGTAACAAGATGACGGGCCGCTATGTGGGCGTTCCGGAATATCAGGAGATAGCGTTCGGACAGTCGAAGGAGATGAACTATGACCTGACGGAGGCCTATGCGCTGACGGTAGACACTACGAGCATGGTGCGCAACTTTGACTACATCGGCCAGCGACGTGCGGAGCCCCTGACCTCTGAGGAGCAAAGGCTCTATCGGCATTATTTCCAGCACCAAGATTCCCTGAGGCTTGCCTCGCAGCAAGAGAGCGTCAGCCCTTCTGAGAATAAGTTCCTCGAGGGCGTGGAAGACATCCTCTTCAGCCGTCGCACCGTGGTGGCTCCTAACATTGGCTCCTTCCGCATCTACCAATTGCTGGATCCCTCGCTGCTCAGCTATAGCCGTACCAATGGCATCTCCTATAGATATAAGATAAGGTATAACCAACTCTTCAGCGGCGATAGGTTGCTGAGCGTCACCCCGCGCTTGGGAGTCAACTTCAAGCATCGGGAGCTTTTCTGGAATGTGAACGGCGACTTCAACTATTGGCCGTGGCGGAGGCAATCCATCTCGCTGGAGATGGGTAGCGGCGGACGTATCTACAGCCCTCGCATCACCAATGTCATAGATCAGATTCCAGATGAGCTGCTCGACAAGTCGCAGATTCACGTAGATTACTTCAAGGACGTGTATATGAAGCTCATGCACAGTTGGGAGATCACCAATGGACTCACCTTCCAGGCAGGTCTCTCCGTACACCAGCGCTCGGCACCAAAGAAATCCCGACTGATACTGAATGAAACGGGTAGGCAGGTGTCGCCTAAGGAGGTGGCAGACATGCTCCCTGAACTGACAGAATCAGACTTTGGCATCATCAGCTCCCTGCGACGGACGTACAACAGCTTTGCCCCTCGCCTTACCCTGATTTGGGTGCCTGGTCAGTATTACTATATGAGCGGACAGCGCAAGGAGAACCTCGACTCTAAGTACCCACGCATGACGCTCGATTGGGAGCGAGGCATCGGTGGGGTGCTGCACCATTCCATGAAGTATGAGCGTCTGGAGTTTGACATCCGCCAGACGTTCTCCCTCGGTGCCATGCGTGAGCTGTATCTCAGGGCGGGGGCAGGTGGCTTCACGTATCAGAAGCACCTCTACTTTGCCGACTTTGAGCATCTGCGTCGAAACAACCTCCCTGACGAGTGGCGCGATGAAATCAGCGGACGCTTCCAGCTCCTGCATCGCTATATGTACAACAGCTCCAGCCGCTATGCCCGCTTCCACGTCACGTATGACACTCCATTCCTCTTTGTGCCACATCTCACCAAGCTCACCAAGCATGTGATCTATGAGCGCGTTTACCTCAATATGCTCTATACCCCTACGCTCAAACCCTATTGGGAACTTGGCTACGGCTTCGGCACGCATCTGGTGGATTTGGGCTTCTTTGCTAGCTTCGAAAAGGCGAAATACCAGCGTTGGGGCGTGAAAATCAGCTACCAATTGTTCAAGAGATAGGCTTTTATTTGGTTTTGTGCTTTATTTGCCTTATCTTCGCCCCGTGTTTATCTAAACATCAACTTAAAAAACACCAGATAATGGGCGTAGTAATAGGAATCGATGTAGGCGGAAGCACTACGAAAATCGTTGGCATCAAGGAGGGCGACCAACTGCAGTCGCCTATGTGTATCACCGCAGCAGACCCTGTAACTTCACTGTTCGGAGCCTTCGGCAAGTATATTTACGACAACGGCATTGAGCTCGACGACATAGAGCAAGTGGTGCTCACGGGTGTGGGTAGTGCCTACGTGAATAGTCCTCTCTACGGACTTCCTACAAAGAAAATCGATGAGTTTATAGCTAATGGTTTGGGCGCTCGCCATGCACTTGACATCTCTCCGCTTATCGTCGTGAGCATGGGTACTGGTACGTCATTTGTAAAAATCTGTCAGGATAAAATAGAGCACATCGCAGGTATCGGTATGGGCGGCGGTACGCTTCAGGGCCTCTCACGCCTGCTGCTCAACACGCATGATATCCATTACGTTTCTGAGCTTGCCGAGCAGGGCGACTACAACAAGATAGACCTCCTCATAGGTGATGTGTGCAATACGGACCTTCCAGGACTCCCACTGCATGCCACTGCCTCTCTTTTTGGCAAGGCTGACACCACCTCTACCCACGAGGACGTAGCCGCTGGCATCGTCCACATGGTGATGCAGACCATTGGCAGTGCCGCTGTGCTCTGCTCCCTCTCCACCAAGGTGAAGGACTTCGTACTGATAGGCAACCTTACCCTCATGCCTCAGTGCCGTGAGGTGTTCAAGGATCTGGAAGAGCTCTACGGCGTGCGCTTTCACATCCCTGCCTATTCAGAATACTGCACCGCCATCGGCGCCGCCTTGTCGCACCTGCATCCTAAGCCGCAGGAGTAGCGGAGGCATAACTTTTTCTTTGATTTAGTTTGAGAATTGCAGATAAAGCCTTATCTTCGCATCGAAATAGTTTAAAGAAAGACAGAAATGACCACTTCAGAACTGAACATAGACATCTTGCGCAGCCTTGGCGTGATAGCCGAAGATGAGGGGCTGCTGAGCCGAGCTGCCAAATATCTGCGCCGCTTGGCACAGAGCCATGAGGCAGAAGACCCCACGCTGATGACCAAAGAAGAATTTGTGGCTCGGGTGAAAGCAGCGAGAGAGGAAGGAGGCGCTATGCGCTTCGATAGTGTAGAGGAAATGCATAACTGGTTGCTTAATGAGCTTTAAAGATATATAGCATGAAATTCAAGAAGATGTGGTATTGGTTTTGGTGTTAACGGCCTATGGTCATTATGATGAAAAATAGGAAAGAAAAGATATAGGAAATATGGCGATTCGTTTAACAAATATTAGTGCGATTTTCCAAGCCGAAAGTTTGGAAAAGTCCATGATTTTTATTAGAACGAACGAACGAACGAACGTTAGTTCTAAATAATAAGGGCGAGCTGCGTAGCA
>CALAEY010000043.1 GCA_937891085.1 uncultured Prevotellaceae bacterium
CAAGTACCCCCACAAGCACCCCCACAAGTTCTGCAAAGGAGCAAATTCTTACAGATAATCAGCTGATTCAAAAGCTGGTAATGGCCATTGGAAACAAACAATGCAGCATCAAAGAGATGCTTGAAAGCATTGGACTAAAAGACAGAAAGAACTTTTTGGAATATCATCTCTCCCCTGCCATCTCAAATGGCTATGTATGCTTGCTGTATCCAGACAAGCCCCGCCATCCGAGACAGAAGTACTTGCTGACAGTGAAGGGAAACTTATTATATAATGAACTGAAAAGACAAAATATACTATGAACGAGAACAACCTGAAAGAACGAAACTTAGAAGCCGACATAGAGCAATGGCTCATCTCTGAAGGTGGCTACACAAGAGGTGACCAGAAAACCTATGACAAGGAACGTGCCATAGATATGAAGGTGCTGACTGCTTTCCTCGCTGCCACGCAGCCAAAGCAGTGGGAACGCTTCGTGCGCAAGCATGGCGAGAACGCAGAAAACCGTCTGTACCAGGTCTTTCAGGACAAGGTGGTGCGCTATGGCTTAATCCGCACACTTCGTGAAGAGCTGGACGATCTGGGCACCAAGTTCAAATTGTATTATCCTCGTCCTGCCTCTGAACTCAATCAGGACATGATGGAGAAATACCAGCAGAACATCTTGCAGGTGACACGCCAGTTCGCTTACAGCACGCAGAACCGAAACACCATAGACATGGTGCTCTCACTGAATGGCATCCCCGTAGTGGCTCTGGAACTGAAGAACCAACTGACAGGACAGAGCATAGAGAACTCTCGAATGCAGTGGTGCCAAGACCGTGACCCACAAGAATTGCTGTTCCACTTCAATACCCGCATCTTGGCCTACTTTGGCGTAGATCTCTACGAAGCCATCATGGCTACAGAGCTGAAGAAGGAGAAAACCTACTTCATGCC
Organism: uncultured Prevotellaceae bacterium; assembly: GCA_937891085.1. Taxonomy (GTDB): domain Bacteria; phylum Bacteroidota; class Bacteroidia; order Bacteroidales; family Bacteroidaceae; genus Bacteroides. The sequence goes on from CALAEY010000043.1 coordinate 940, forward strand.
TTACAATCAAGGCAGCGGGGGCGCTGGCAATGTGGGTGGCGCTGGCAATCCAGAGAGTGAAGATGGCGACTATGTGACCAGCTATCTCTGGAAACGTGTGCTGAAACGTGACATGCTGCTGAGCATCCTGCAACGCTATACCTCGCTGCAGGAAGAGGAGAAAATAAAGATAGTGCGCGACAAGCATGGTAAAATCAGAGAAAGAAAAGAAACCTCCGTGAAGATTATCTTCCCCCGCTACCACCAACTGGATGTGGTGGAAAAGCTTGTGAGCGACACAGAAGCGAAAGGCAGCGGGCATGATTACCTGATACAGCACTCTGCTGGCAGTGGCAAGTCCAACTCCATAGCCTGGCTGACATACCGCCTTTCATCACTGCATGACGCTGCACAGAAGCATATCTTCGATGCGGTATTCGTAATCACAGACCGCAGGGTTCTGAACTCACAGCTGCAAAGCACCATCTTGGGATTCGACCATAAAGAAGGCCAGATAGAAACCATCACCGATACTGATCCATCGACCAAACTGCGTGATGTCATCAATGAAGGTGCTGCACGTATCGTGGTTTGTACGCTGCACCGTTTCCCCATCATCTATAAGGAGATTACCTCCAGAAGCGGGAAACACTATGCCATCATCGTGGATGAAGCGCACAGCAGTCAGAGTGGCAAGAGTGCAGAGAAGGTGAAGACGGCCCTGGCAGATACGGATGAAGCGCTGCATGAACTGGCTGCGCTCGAAGAGAAGACGGAGGAAGAGCTGGAGAAGGAACGCGATGCCATGATGGAAGACCTGCTGGCGCAAGGAAAGCATAGCAACCTCTCTTTCTATGCCTTTACGGCTACGCCTAAGCCTAAGACACTGCAAACCTTCGGTGAGCTCTATGAAAAGGGGAAAACGCCTGAGGAGAACAAATATCGGGCTTTCCATACGTACTCCATGCTGCAAGCCATCGAGGAGGGCTTCATCAAGGATGTGCTGCTGCAATATACGCCCTACTCGGTGACTTACGAAATAGAGAAACGAATCTCTGAGGATCCTACGTATGAGGAAACACCTGCTACCATCGCCGTGAAAGCCTATCATGACAACCACCAGCACGTGATCAACCAAAAGACGGAAATCATCGTGGAGAAGTTCCGCCAGATCACACTGAATGCCATGGAAGGTGAAGCCAAGGCCATGGTGGTGACCAGCAGCCGTGCGCATGCATTGCGCTACTTCTTGCAGATAAAGAAATACTGCGAGGAGAAGGGTTATACTGACGTACACCCACTGGTGGCTTTCTCTGGGAAGGTGAACTATAATGGCGTGGAATATACAGAGACGCAGCTGAACAGCGACAGTGAGCTGCGCATCAGTGAAGAGCGGCTGCCACTCTACTTTGCCAGCGATATGTACAACATACTGGTAGTGGCCGACAAGTATCAGACAGGCTTCGACGAGCCGCTGCTGCACACCATGTTCGTGGACAAGAAACTGAAGAACGTGAAGGCCGTACAGACGCTGAGCCGTCTGAACCGTGCGCACCGAAAGAAGAAAGATACCTATGTGCTGGACTTTGTGAACGATCCAGAAAGCATCAGAAAATCGTTTGAACCGTTCTACACGGCTACGGAACTGATACGTGCCGTAGACGTGAACGGAGTGTACAACTTCCGCAACGATATAGCCGACTATCACTTGTGGACTATCACAGACGAGGAGAATGTCTATGCCCTGGCACAAAGCACCAAGAATGACAAGAGCCGCTTGGCAAAGCTGAGCAACGCCTTCAGACCAATCGTGATGCGCTACGAGGCGCTGGAGGAAGAGAAACGTTTCACGGTGCGCTCGCTGATTAAGAACTTCGTGCGCTTCTATGCCTACATGGCACAAGTGGAACGTACGTACGACCGCTCACTCTACAAAACCTATGTATTCTGCGATATGCTGTATCGCTTATTGCCTAAGAACGCCAAAGAGCGTGTAGATCTGGATAAAGAAATCATGCTGATAAACTCTAAGATAGAGGAAGGAAAGACAGTGAGCATCACCCTGGAGAAAGGCAAAGGCGGCATCAAGGGAGAGAATGTGAAAGGTGGTGTGAAGCCAGAAGAAAGCACCGACTTGCTTTCGAACATTATCGAAAAGGTGAACTTGATGTTCAAGGGCAACTTCTCTCCGGCCGATAAGGTCATCGTAGAAGCCATCTACGACCGGCTCACCTCTCCTGCCGTGCGGAAGAAACTCACCAAGCAGGCCAACAACAATGATCCGAAGCAGTTTGCTGAGAGCATCTTCCCAGAAGTATTTAAGAATGCTGCACAGCAGTGCTATGACGACTCTATGGGAGCCTTCGACCGTCTGTTCCAGAATAAAGAGCTGTATGAAAGCATCATGACGCAGATGGCCACCTTGATGTATCAGGACATACGCGCCAAAGATAAGCTGATCTATAATGCTGATAGCTTCAAGAAGAAAGTGCTTCCTACCATAGAGCGTGAGTTTGCTGATTACCGCATGATGCCAAAGAGCAATGAACTGATAGCAGAAATGCTGGTGGATGTCATTGCTGCCAAGACTACACCAGACATAGATGGTGCTAATGACATCATTCAGAACGCGTTCAATAGGCTCTATTGCAGTCCTACGAAGGTGGCACTGGTGGACAAGAAGCAGTACTTCACCATGCTGGTGAGCAAGTTTGAGGCTTTCTTGAAGAAGGTTTTCTTCCTGAAGAATCACACGGAGATAGTTTGCACCAAACCAGGACAAGAAGGCACACAGGCATCATTGGCAGATTGCATCTATCAAACTCCTTGTCTGAAGCGCTTGAAATACGCTGAGGATGAAGCTGATAAGAAGTTCAGCAACTATCTGAGTATGGTGCGCGATTGGCGCAATGACAATGCGCACAAAGCGCCTATCACCACAGAGAAGGAATGTGATGCAGCCATCAATGTGCTCACATCGATGTATCTCTACACAGTGGCTTTTGGTGTGAAGAAACGTGATCTGGAGATGCCATCGCAAAGTGTTCCGTATCCAAGTATTGGAGAGGAAGATGCGGCTGTTTCTTCGTTTGAGGGCAGAACGGCCGCTGCTTCTACTACTGAGGAATGATTTAAGAAAATTATTAGGGTGTTAAGTTGTGATTCATTTTTGACTGTATGATGTCAGCTTGCTTGGCTCAATATCCGCACTCGTTTAGCGGCAAGGTTCTCCGGGAGCGTTTTGCGTTCCCAGGCCTTGACGTCTGCAATGC
>CALAEY010000044.1 GCA_937891085.1 uncultured Prevotellaceae bacterium
TGGGCATCGAATCTACAATAGAAACCTATCGGCTGGTTGCGGATAATCATTTAATCTTTTAATGCTTGAATTTTTTAATTTTTGAATCTTCCTTTACTACTTCAAATGCTATTTGAAGTAGTAAAGGAAAGTAGCTACGCCTTCCAATGCTTTCTTCTTCTCTCCCTCTATTTCGATAAAGAACTTGATTTCAGCCTTAGCAATGCCACGCAGGTTGACCAATGACTCCAGATCGGCTGTCATACGGATGCTCTGACCAGAAAGCACAGCCTGTCCGAACTTCATCTTGTCCATGCCATAGTTAACCATCATACGGAGGTTGTTCACCTGAATGATCTGATCCCACAGATGTGGCAGCAAAGACAGCGTCAGATAGCCGTGTACGATGGTGGTATGATAGGGACTCTCCACCTTAGCACGCTCTGTATCTACGTGAATCCACTGATGATCCAGGGTGGCATCGGCAAAAAGGTTAATACGCTCTTGAGGTACCTGTACATAGTCCGATACGCCGATACGCTTACCTACCAGCTGTGCGAACTCTTCAAAATTATTGATGACTACTTTACTCATTGTTCTCTAAAATTACACAAGTTGCAAAATTTTGTGCAAAAATACACTTTTTATTGATAAGTTGGTGCACTTACCATGTATTTTTGTAATTTTACAACGCAAAAGAGACGAACTATGATGAACGAGGCAGGCTACATACATTCCCTGATAGCTCAAGGAGAGCACCAGCAGCAGGATTTCAAATTTGAGATCTCTGACATCTGCAAGATAGCCAAGACCCTCTCTGCTTTTGCCAATACAGAAGGTGGTCGCCTGCTCATCGGGGTGAAAGACAATGGCAAGATAGCTGGTGTGCGTTCTGAAGAGGAGCAATACATGATAGAGGCAGCTGCCCAAGTCTACTGCAAGCCTGAAGTGCAGTGCCAGATGCAGAGTTTCACCATCGAGGGGCGCACCATTCTGATAGCCACTATTGAGAAAAGCAGCCAACGCCCTGTCTGTGCCAAGAGTGAGGATGGCACATACCTGGCCTACGTCCGTGTAAAGGACGAGAACATCCTTGCCACGCCCGTACACCTGCATCTCTGGCGTATGGGCGACAGTCCCAGAGGTGAGCTGCTGGAGTTCACAGAGCGTGAGCAGACCTTGCTGGAACTGATGGCATCAAACAATGGGCTGTCACTCAATCAATACTGCAAGCGCACCCACATCCCCCGCCCTGCCTGCCTCCGTCTTCTGGCCAAGTTCATCCGCTATGGTGTCATCGACATGGTGTTCGAGGATCGCCAGTTCCGATTTAGGCTTAAGGGAGAGGAGTTTGAATATTGAACGTTAAACGTTAAACATTAAACATTAAACGTTAAACATTGAACATTGAACATTGAACATTGAGAATTGAGGATTATAACTCATAATTCATAATTTATAATTCATAATTATTGTTTTTGCCTTCGGTTTGCATTATCTTTGTTTCACGAAGATAAGCTTCACCTCAGCAAAAAAATAAGCAAGCTTATTTTGTTTTGCCTTCGGTTTGCATTATCTTTGCACATCATTAATAAAGACATGAGACAATGAGCATATTTTCTAAATTATTCGGAAAGAAAGAGGGAACCAATCCTAAGAACAATGTGGAGGACTTTGCTTCCCTGACCAGAGTATATTTCCAGTCGGCACTGGCAACCAACCTTGGCATCTCAAACATACGCATGATGCCTGACTTGGCACAGTTCAAGCGCCTTTTCAAAGTGCCTACCCAGAACGGACGCCTTGGCCTTGCAGAAAAATCGGTTTCCAAGAAGATGCTGATGGCCGACTACGGACTGAGTGACAACTTCTTCAAGGAGATAGATTCGTCTATCAAGAAGCACTGCCGCACCCAGAACGAGATTCAGCCCTACATGTTCTTGTATCAGGGGTTCCTGAACGACCTCATGATGATGATGAGCAGCCTGATGCAGTGGAAGATCCGCATCCCTTCTATCTTCAAGAACCTCATCAAGGACGAGGTAGAGAAAGCCGTACACAAGATCTGCACCAAGACTGTGTGGAACAAGGACGATGAGCACAAGACTGCTGCCAACATTCGTATGTACAAGGAGCGCCTAGGCTACAGCGAGCAGTGGATGTCTGAGTATGTGTACAATGTGCTCATGCTGGCCAAGAAGGCCCCGAAACCCAAAGACACTGAGAAGAAATAAAGATGGCAGAGGTAGAGCTACATCCTTTTGAGCCCTTCCTGCCTGCCAGAGCCAAGTTGCTGATGTTGGGGAGTTTTCCTCCCCAACCCAAGCGCTGGTGCATAGATTTCTATTACCCCAATTTCACCAATGACATGTGGCGCATCATGGGCCTTATCTTTTTTCAGGATAAGGACCATTTCATCATGCCCACTCAGAAGAAGTTCGACAAAGCCCTGCTTATCAGCTTCCTCACAGAGCATGGCATTGCCCTCTATGACACTGCGACTGCTGTGCGCCGCCTTCAAGACAATGCCTCTGACAAGTTTCTGGAGGTAGTCACCCCTACCGATGTGGATGCCATGCTTGCCCAGCTCCCAGAGTGTCGTGCCATCGTCACTACAGGAGAGAAAGCCACAGATACCCTCTGTGAGAAGTACGGAGCCGAGAAGCCCAAAGTGGGCCACTGCTCCCCCATCCTATTCCCAGACAGAGAGCTTCGCCTCTATCGCATGCCCTCCTCCTCACGCGCCTATCCACTATCCTTGGGGAAGAAAGCTGCCACATACGCCCAGATGCTCAAAGAACTGGGAATGATTCACAATTGACAATTGACAATTCACAATTGACAATTCATAATTCATAATTTATAATTCATAATTCATTATTTATAATTATCTTTGTTGCCAAACTTATAAAAAACATAAACTATGATTGCTATTATCTGTATTGTAGTAGTCCTTGTGGTACTGGTAGGCATGTATTTCTCCTACAACAACAAGGAGGTGGCTCTGCGCAAAGAGGCTGAAGCCCAGAAGGGTAAGATTGAAGGTGTGCATGATAAGATGTGGAAGGTGATTCAGCAGAAGGCCGAGGTGAGCAACGAATATCGCGAAGCCTTCGAGAAAATCTATCCCGAACTTATCTCTGGTCGCTATGCCAACGACAGTGGCAGTGTGATGAAGTGGATTCAAGAGTCTAATCCAGAGTTCGACACAGCCCTGTATAAAGACTTGCAGCAGGCTATTGAGATTCAGCGTGAATACTTCAACAATGCCCAGACGCGCATGCTCGATGTGATCAAGGAGCGTGAGACCCTCATTGAGACCTACCCTGCCAAGTGGTTCATCAGCAATAAGCAGAAGATAGAGTATGAAGTGATCTCTTCTACTGCCACTAAGACTACCATGAGCACAGGTATCGACGATGAAGTAAGCGTATTCAAGAAGAAGTAAATGACTGCGCTGTTCTATCTGCTTCCCATCCTCACCTGCCTTTTTCTCTACAGCACCCTGCCCGTGTCGTTGAGCTGGGAGTACTATGCCTGCTGCGTGGGTGGCTCATGGCTGCTCACAGCCCTGATTCACTGGCTGATGTATCGCTCCCGCATCTCCGATGACGAGTTTCTGGGCTCCTATATAAATAAGGTGACGCATGAGGAAGCATGGACAGAGCTGGTGTATTACATAGAGCGGGTGCCCTGTGGCAGAGACAGCAATGGCAACACCATTTATAAGAACGTGCAGCGTGTGCGCCATGTCTTTCATCCAGAGCTGTGGGAGATGTTCTCCAGCTATGGCACCGTGCAGCGCATCAGCCATAGCTACTACGACCAAGTGCGCAACACGTGGGGCACACCTGAGAGCCGCCTGCACTTCACTGGTGCCAATATCGTGGGAGGCGTGCGCTTCGGACAGGCATACACCTTCGAGGATATCCTCAGCAGCTATGCCCCAGAAGAGAATCCCCTGCTCGACACCAACTTCAGCAGCCGTTTTTTCCCCCTCACTGAGGAACATGAATACGAGAACAAGGTGCGCAACTCCCACTCCATCTTCAAGTTCGAAGACATTTCTGCCAAGCGTGCCAAGGAGTTGGGACTCTTCGACTATCCGCCAGTGAAGCACAACTATCAGGAATGCATCCTTGGCCGTCAGTTCTCCGAGGAGGTGCATCACCAATACGAGCTGTTCAATGCCTGGTTTGGCTTCCGTCACCAGCTGCATGTATTCATTCTTTGCTTCAATGCTGCCAAGGGCATGGGCATTGCCGAGAAGCAACGTGCCTATTGGGAAGGGGGCAATCGCAATGAGTTCGTGGTCTGCCTGGGCCTCGATGGTGATACAGTGCGCTGGTGCCATGCCTTCAGCTGGATGGACGAACCAGTGTTCAGCGTGAAGGCCGAGGCCTACTTCCGTGAGCATGAGCAGCTGGATCTCAGTGCTTTCTGCACATGGCTGCAAGAGAATGTCACCCTCTGGAAGCGTAAGGATTTCCATGACTTCGACTACCTCACCGTGTCACTCACCTCCACCCAGAACTACCTCCTTCTGGCTTTCACCCTTGCTGTGAATGTGGGTATCGCAGCCTTAGTTATGAATATGATAGAAAAGACTTTTTAAGGGTAGTCTTTTAAGCCCCTTTACCAATGTCATGCAAGAACTCTGGAGCTAAGTCTGCTCCATTAGCCCACTCAATAGTATAGCCAGTTAGACCATACTGAGTGAATTTCTCAAGGTCTAACAACTCGCCAAATACCTCTCCTGTGAGATAAGGTTTGAGATCAGCCAACTTACGTGTTCCATCACTAAAAGTAATCAGTAACACGTAGTCCTTAACATAATCTGCATCAATAATTCTAAGCATGTTGTATCTCCTTTCATTATTTTAGTGGTTCAATTCTACCAAGTTTCTCCCCTTTCTGCGCTTTCTCCCAAAGAGCGAGTATTTCATCCTCATGTAAATCCATCCATTCGTTCACCTTGGCAATGACCTTTGTGGGAGCCTTGCCATCCACAATACGGTCAAGCACACTGATACTACATTCATACTCACCATAAGTGAGGTGGATATGTGGCGGATTATGGTCACGCCAGTAAAGACTGATAATAATTCCAAAAAACTTGTATTGGCATAGTATTCTTTTCTAGTTTTTTCATGTATAAAGATAAGTATTATAATCGAATAATAACACATCTTTGCAATCTTTTATAAATAATTAGGCAAAAGACAAAATGAAAGCAATTGCTGTTGTAGGCCCATTTATAAAAATTCCATAGGGATTTTTCGTAGAATCTCCAAAAAACTTAGGTTTTAGTCCTGCTTCTCCATATTTCTTGCAAGGCTGCAAAGAAAGTATTACCTTTGCACTCTCAAAAAGTAAAGAAGATGCGAAACCTGATCTACACCTTATATATATTGTTGGTCTTAACAGCCTGCACCACCCACCAAGGCACCCGTGCGCAGCTGGACCAAGCCGAGGCGCTGATGACGGAGCAGCCTGACTCTGCCCTCACCATCCTCCAGCAGGTAGACGATGCCCAGCTCACCACCAATGCCCTGCAAGCCCGCTTTGCCCTGCTCCTCTCTATGGCACTCGACAAAAACTACATCGACGTGGCTTCAGATAGCCTCATCCATCCCGCTGTGGAGTATTACGAGAATCATGGCAGCAGCAGGGAGAAGATGCTGACGTATTACTACTTGGCCAATGTGCTTTATAATGCCAAAGAAACTGCCAAATGCCTGATTAGCCTCACAGATGCAGAAAAATATGCCAAGAGCATTGAGGATCACTTCTATTTAGGGATGATCTATCGAATGATGGCTGATGCTTACAATACGATTTATTGCCATAATGAGGAGGTGAAGTATTATCAATTATCTTATGACAGTTTCTGTAAGACAACTTTTCAAAGCCATACCAATTTTGCTTTACTTAATGTGGGATTAGGACACTCCAATAATCATGATTACGAACAGGCTCTCACTATATTTAATAAAGTATTAGAAATAGCGGAGAAGGAGGCTGATGATGTTTTGACAGAAATATGTTTGCAAAACCTTGGCCATACTTATCGCCTCATAGGAAATAACAGAGAATCTATTCAAACAATCTTGCGATTAGAAAAACTATTTCCTCAGCAAATCAGATCCAGAGATTACTCCAATATTGCAAATTGCTATGCTGAGCTACAGATGGCCGACAGTGCTATCTACTATATGCAGAAAGCAGAAACTCTGGCAAGAAATAGTATAGACACACAAGTAACATACAACATTAACTATAAGCTATCCAAATACAAAGGCAATTATCAGATGGCATTAGAAAACTACGAAAAATTGTATGATCTCAACGCCTTTGTTACAGACTCCATCATGGGAAAGTCTGTTCTTGTCACACTGCAAGACTATATTGTTCAGCAAGCTGAATATGAGAGTTATAAAGCTCGACAAGAAAAATTCCGTCTTTATTTCATCATTACTATTCTCTTTATCGGAATTATCACTTCTTCTATAATTATATACCAACGTTGGCAGAATAAAAATTTAGAAATAGAACAGAGTATTCAATTAGCCCACAGCATCAGTGACACTTTGCGGATTAAGGAAAACAATCTCTCTAATATGTCTGAACAAATTCACGCCTTGTTCGACCAACAATTTGAGACTATCAACCAGCTATGCAACGTTTATTACGATAGCCAAGGGACAAAGTTTGAAAAAGATAGGATATATAAAGAGGTGAAAAAACAGATTGAAAAGTTGGGAACAGAGAAGACCAAACAGTTGGAAGAGATTATCAATACTTATAAAGACAACCTACTATCACGATTTAGGGAAGACTTCCCCACCCTTAGCAAAGACTATCATCTATTCGCGACCTACCAATTTGCCGGTTTCTCTGCTCGCGCCATCAGCCTTTTTACAAATGATAAAGTGGAGAACATATATAACAAGAAGTCTCGACTGAAAAGCAGGATTGCCAATTCTGCCACTCCACACAGGGATGAATACCTCAGACTATTAGCTTAAGACCAGCCCTATTCCCCTTATCAGACCCATTTCTTTGTAGTAAAAAACTATGATGAAATGGACATTTTTGGCGTTGATAGATTATCTTTTTCTATCAATGAGCAACAGACTGATAATCAGGCTATTCAAATTCCAACTGATAGGTTGAAACATGGTTTAAAATTGCTTTCTTCTATAATATATACTATATCTTTGCATCGTCAAATTTTAATTTTAAATCATATGAAGAAAGTATTTATCTCTGTGCTCTTCTTCCTCACATTAGGATTTGGAGCTTCAGCAAAAGCTGAAATTAATGAAAGAATTGAAATTCCTATCACAAGTGAAAATGAGAACTCACACTCAAAAGGACCCAGAATGCCAGAGCGTATTCCTATTTCTTGCGAATACGTTGATGGATATCTCTCCTTCACTTTCAATTATGATCTTGGAGTTGTATCTGTAGTTGTAACTAATGAAACCACAGGTGAACATTGGCAAAACATGCTACCAACTACAGGAGTTGCCATCATGAACGTATCAGAAGTATTAGGAAATTACAAGATCGAAATCACTACTATAAATAATAAGGTGTATTGCGGAGACTATGAAATCAATTAAAGAATTAAAAAGAATTACTATCATCTAAATTATTAACGAAATGAAGAACAAATTTATTACAATGGCGCTGGCAAGCTTAGCATTTACAGCTTGCACTAACGATGATGCAATTTCATTAGACAAAGAATTGCAGACAAACAATCAGAACAAAGTTGTATTAATGGCAGAAGACGATGCTCAACAAGCATTTGCAAAGATACTTTCTAAAGCCGTTTACAATGATATTAGCGTAAGAGAGTTCATTAAGTCTGAAGCTATCAAGCAGTTTGATAATGATTATGATATACTCTACGCATTTGCCAAGGACAAAGAAGTAGCTCCTGGCTATACTTTCCGCGATGCATTGCTCAATTACTGCAAAGATGAAAATGAGTTAATCTCTATAGAACAATCATTACCGCTTCTTAATATTTTGGTTCCTGACCTGACATTCATTAGTAGCTTTAAAGCAGACAACTGGGATCTTAGCGATGAAGAAGTCCCTGTCAGCTATGACAAGGATCATAATAGTGGAGTTCTATTTGTGAACGGTGATTCTATCACATATCTTGAGCCTAATGAAATCCCAGATTTCCCTATCTTGGTAGTCAAGAACAATGAGCGTATGATTGCTTCTGCAACAACAAGAGCAGACGGAACCACTTCTTATAGTTATGAATTCTTTGATGATGCATTCAATGGGTCACTAAGAAACAATACCAGAGCAGAGTATGACGTCACTTATCCAGAAGAACCCACTGGTGACAGCCAAATAAGTGAATACGAATTAGCAAGCATAAATCCAGCAATCAAACAAGCTTTTATAGAGTTTCCAAACAATACAACAGGTAAACACAGAGATTATGTATATTATGGCATGACCAATGCAAACCAGACAAATGGGCACCTTAACACTAATGTGAGGGAAATTCTCTATAAATTCAGAATTGCTCCAAGCCAGATTCCTTTCATAGCAGACCAGACAGAAGATCCTGTTCTTCAAGCTATTTCTAAAAAAGGAGGTGAATATACACAAGAAGAGGTCAGAAGCAAAATCTGGAAAGAAGGTAACTTTGAATTTCTATTTGATGTCATGATTGGTACAAAAAGTAGTAACGTGCTGTATAATAGGCTTGCCTATTCTGCTACTCCTAGAGAACTATTCAGTATTAATAAAGTTCATGTGGTCAGAAAACATTCAACCGCGTTCAGCCACTCTAAATACACATACACTGTTACTAATGTGAACGAAGCCGTTACAAGCAAATGGATAAAAACTAATGCTTCGACTAATGGAAACTACATCCAGATTGGCTCATGGGATATTTATGAGCAATCACTTCGTGTAAACATTGCCCTTCTTGAGAAAGATGATAGTGAGACAATTGTTAAAACTCATAGTGTTAGCAATGAGTTTGCTGGTAATGCTACTTTTTCTTTCGGAGCTGATACAATAGTAAAAGCTACTTTGGGCATTTCTGGTAAAACGACATCAACAACATCTAAGTCTGTCACAATAACCAAGAACTCTGATGACTTAGGGTCTTTGTCTTTCTATTACTACGACCCAATTATTAAATCAAGAACAGTTCAAGGTAATATGCCCCTATACGACTTGTACTCTGTAAATAATGGAGCTTTCGAAGTGATTGTATTACCTCAAAACATTCTCTAAAATGAAACGATCGATTCTACTTTTTTCAATATTTTTTCTTTGCTGCCTATTCTCTTCATGCAGCGATGACGAAGAAGAAATTCTGGAACCAGAAAGGCGGAATGAATGGAAATTCGTAAAGGGAAAGATGAATGGTGAGCCTCTGATGAGAGGATTTGACGATATTAACTGCGTGGAAAGAGAATCTGGAATCATTGATACTTTTGGCATCCGTACTATTAATGAAGCATATTGGTCAACCCGAGTGTGGCTTAACAAGAATAAAACTTTAGCTTTATGTATCGGACTTGCGCTCCCCTTGACTGAAGGAAACTACACTCTCAAATACTCAAGAGAGGAATCCGTCCTTCTTGATTCAAGAGCTCCGTATGTTAGCATCAGTGGCAAATATTTCCCTTCGGAAATTCCCGCAGAGCTACATATCGAAAAAGTCTACGACAAAGACTGGTCTATATTTCCATTCGTCATAGGCAGGCTTGAAGGGAAATTCATCAGATATGATGATCCTACTGATGTCATCTACCTTGAAGATGTAGAGTTCCAAATCCACTAAAATGGTGCTATTTCATAAAGAGAGGGGAAAAACCCCTCTCTTTTATGCAAGGTTTTCATATCTTTGCATTTAGTATTAAAACACTAATGATTATGAATAAATTATTGACCCCTATTTTCATTCTTTGTGCTTTTGGATTTTTCTTGGCTATGAGTTCGCTATTGGCAATGATTGGAAAATCATACCATCATTAGGCATGTTTGCCTCTTACAATATCGGAGGAACCAGCTCTATGGATTACCTCTATGATGGAAGTGGTACCATCAAGCATCACCATTGGAACTCACTGGATGGATGTGACGGTCTACCAACTGGAGAAGGTAGTCAATACCGTGAAATGGGCATGGAACCCCAGCGTCATTTCACATACGGAGGCATAGCTGGTGTGAAAGCCACTTTCAAAGATCACTACACCATCTCACTGAACTACATGGAGGAGATGAAGCGACTGCATAAAACAGGACTTCACACCTACAACTATTCTCTGTCTGTGGGATACAAGTTCTAGATCTTATTAAGAGAGGGATCTTTCCCTCTCTTTCATGCAAGGTTTTCGTATCCCTGCATCCAAGGAAAGATTGCATATTCCTACCTGATTCTATCAGCAAAGATGCCAGGAATCATCTGAATACCTTCATTCTGTGTGCCCAGATTGATATTAGCAATGTATTTTGCGTCAACCTGCTCGTCTTTGGCAAAATTGTTCAGAGATGCTATGCTCACAGGCTTATCAAAACTACGATATTTGCATTCAACGGCCAATTTGCGTAACCCACCATCAACCACGAAATCTACCTCCGTGCCACTCTGTGTTCTGTAGAACAATAGCATATCTGCCGATCGCCTGTTTCTCCACAACTCCAAGAAGACCTCATTCTCAAAAATAGCTCCATTGTCCATGCGGAATGCCATTTCATTAAAACTATTATAAATGATGTTCCTCAAGCCTAAATCACAGAAGTACACTTTTTTCATCTTGCCTATCACCTTACGTTTATTGGTGAAATAAGGATCCACCAGCTTTATAATGTACATCTTCTGAAGCAGATACACATAATCCTCACAAGCAGCGTATGGCAGCCCGCATTCACGGCTCAGTTCGTTGATATTCACCAAATTTCCAATCTGTGTAGCAAGCAGACGTAGCAAACGGTTGAATCCCACGAAATGGCCCACTGCCACATAGCGACGTACATCATTCATCAGATAAGTCTGGTAAATATCATTCAGAAGCTCCGCTTTCTCTTCCAGATTGTTAGTCAGTGCCACGCGAGGCAGTCCTCCGTAAATCAGGTATTCCTGATAGACATGCTGCAATGTGCTCACCAAACTTTCGCCAGCAGATATTTCAGCGTTTTTCTGAAGCTGGCTAAGCCTTTCATCCTTAAACAGCAGATACTCTGAGAACGATAGTGAGAGCACTTCTATCACACGCACTCTACCTGCGAGTGATTCCTCTATATGCTGCAAAATGTCAAGGCTTGAACTTCCAGAGCATAAGATCTTCAGTTTCTCATACTTATCTGTAAGCAGTTTCATCATGGTAGAGACACCATTGATGAACTGAAATTCGTCAATAAGGAGCAGGCCATCCAAGTCCTCGTTAAGATAGACTTTCAGATATTGCTCCAGTGTACTTAAACGTTGAAAGCGTTCTGCAACTTCTACGTCCTGACCATTTAGAAACAAATGGTTGCGGAATGCTTCTTTAGGGAACATCCTCATTATTGATGTCTTACCCACCTGCCTTGCCCCTATCAGCACCACAATAGGAAGTAGGGTGAATGCTTCTGCTATTTTCTTTTCGTATCTCTCTCTGGCTATCATAACCTATATGTTTTTCGCAAAAATAGAGATTTTTAGACATTTCACAAAAAATCCATAGGGATTTTTCGTAGAATCTCCAAAAAACTTAGATTTTAGCCCTGATTCTCCCTATTTCTTGCAAGGCTGCAAAGAAAGTATTACCTTTGCACTCCCAAAAAGTAAAGAAGATGCGAAACCTGATCTACACCTTATATATATTGTTGGTCTTAACAGCCTGCACCACCCACCAAGGCACCCGTGCGCAGCTGGACCAAGCCGAGGCGCTGATGACGGAGCAGCCTGACTCTGCCCTCACCATCCTCCAGCAGGTAGACGATGCCCAGCTCACCACCAATGCCCTGCAAGCCCGCTTTGCCCTGCTCCTCTCTATGGCACTCGACAAAAACTACATCGATGTGGCTTCAGACAGCCTCATCCACCCCGCTGTGGAATATTACGAGAATCATGGCAGCGACAAAGAGAAGATGCTAACATACTATTATTTAGCTAATACACAGGTTATTGCCAATGAGACTGCCAAATGCCTGATTAGCCTTACAGATGCAGAGAAATATGCCAAAAAGATTGAGAACCATTTCTATTTAGGCATGATTTATCGCATGATGGCACATGCTTACAATACCATTTATTGCAGTAATGAAGAATTAAAATATAGACAATTGTCATATGAGGAATTTAAAGAGGCTGGCTCTCAAAGGCATATAGATTTTGCATATCTTGATTTAGGTCAATCCTATTCTAATAGCTATGAATATGATAAGAGCATTGCTATTTATAATGATATATTGCTATCTGCTGAGAAATCTTCAGACTCTGTTTTAATAAGAGACTGTTTTTCCAACTTAGGGCACACATTATATATGAAACATGATTACAGAGAATCTATCAACTATATAAAAAGATTAGAGGCTCTTTTTCCAAACAAGATAAAATCTGACGACTACAGAGATCTGGCAAGTAATTATGCTGCCTTGCAAATGCCAGATAGCGCCATTTACTATATGCATATAGCAGAATCACTTATAAGAAGCAATGTAGATACACAGGTTACTTACGAAATCAGCTATGAGCTATCCAAATATAAAGGAGACTATAAAGCTGCACTCTACAACTATGAGAAGCTCTTTGACCTGAATGCTTATGTCACAGACTCTATCATGGGAAAATCTGTATTAGTAACACTCCAAGACTATATTGTGCAGCAAGCTGAATATGACAATTACGTAGCCAGTCAAAAAAGAAATAGACTCTATCTCATAATTGCATTCCTCATTTTAGGTATCATTGCTGCTTCCATTATTCTATACCAACGTTGGCAAAACAAAAACCAAGAAA
>CALAEY010000045.1 GCA_937891085.1 uncultured Prevotellaceae bacterium
GAGGTGGCAAAGGGTGTGGAATCACCTTGCAGAATACGAAGGCGATTATGCCCCAATATTCCCGAAAGTTCATTTTTGGATATGTTGAGAAATCCTTTTTATATAGGAAAGATTAGAGTACCTGCCTACCGTGACGACCCGGAGCAGATTGTCAAAGGAGTGCATGAAGCCATTATCAGTGAAGATGTGTTTTACCGTGTTCAAGATATATTGGACGGTAAGCGAAAGAATACACCAAAACTAACAGGTACAAAACGTATTCATCCCGACCTGTTTCTACGGAAGTTCTTGATTTGTCCTAAGTGTGGTCATGCCCTTACGGGTGCAGGTAGTAAAGGCAATGGTGGAATATACTACTATTACTTTTGCTGTCACGACCACAAGCACCTAAATATGAGGGCAGAGAATATGAATGATATGTTTGTAAAGTATGTGGGAACACTGAAACCTAATGAGACCGTCCTGCAACTCTATGAGCAGATTTTGGCTGATATTCGAGACGAAGGAAACAAAGACAAGAAAGCAGAAGTAGAAAGGCTCAAGAAAGATTTAGCAGAACAAGAAAAACTTGTCGAGAGTGTTGAGGACAAATATTTCAGCAATGAAATAGATTCTAATACTTACCAAAAGATGTTAAAACGCTACAATGGAGTAATAGAAAACATCAAGAGTAAGATGGAAATGCTCACAGAGACGATTAAAACTAATATCGAACCAAAGCTGAAATACTCTATCTCCTTGATAAACAATATAGATACGTTCATTGCCGATGCTCCTGTGGAGGTAAAAATCAAACTGATTAGTTCGATGTTTCCCGAAAAAATCGAATTTGACGGAATCAGATATCGAACCAAGTCGTATAACAAAGTGCTTGACCTTATCTATCAAGAAACAAAGGAGTTGCGAGGAATAAAAAAAATCAGCGGGGAAAGATGTGACTCTTTCCCCGCCTCAGTACCCAGACCCGGGGTCGAACCGGGATGGGTTGCCCCACTGGTGTTTGAGACCAGCGCGTCTACCGATTCCGCCATCTGGGCATTCTGCGAATGCGGATGCAAAGATAAGGCTTTTTTCTGAAACTACAACACTTTGGCATAAAAAATAATAATTTTCGAAATTTATCATAAAAAGTTTTTTTATAAGAAAAACATGATTTATATTAGCATCAAACTTTAAGAAAAGAACAACTATGGAAAACAAAAATAACTTCTGTGTAGTGATGTGTGGCGGCATTGGCAGCCGTTTTTGGCCTATCAGTCGCAAGACACTTCCTAAACAGTTCCTGGATTTCTTCGGAACAGGACGCTCACTCCTCCAACAGACATTCGACAGATTCTGTAAGGTGATCCCTACAGAGAACATCTTCTTTGTGACCAATGAGGCTTATGCTGACTTGATTTGCGAACAGCTGCCTGAAATCAGCAAGTCACAGATATTGCTGGAGCCTATGCGTAGGAACACGGCTCCTTGTATAGCCTGGGCATCTTACCATATCCGCGCACTGAATCCTGACGCCAATATCGTAGTGGCTCCAAGCGACCACCTGATACTGAAAGAGCAGGAGTTCCTGGAAGCCATCAGCAGCGGACTGGAGATGGCTGCCTCAACGGATAAGCTTATCACACTGGGCATCAGGCCTAACCGCCCTGAAACGGGCTACGGCTACATTCAGATAGCAGAACACGTGCGCGATAAATATTATAAGGTGAAGACGTTCACGGAAAAACCAGAGTTGGAACTGGCAAAGGTGTTCCTGGAGAGCGGAGAGTATTATTGGAACTCGGGCCTCTTCATGTGGAACGTACAAAGCATCATCAAGGCACTGGAAACCAGTCTCCCAGAACTGACCAACATACTCTGTGCGAAGCCAGAAGTCTATGGCACCGACAAAGAGCAGGCTTTCATCGACGGGATTTTCTCTGCATGTCCGAACGTATCTATCGACTATGGTGTGATGGAGAAAGCCAGCAAGGTGAGCAATGTCATAGTGGCACTTGGTGATTTCGGATGGTCGGACCTCGGCACTTGGGGGTCACTCTACGACCTCTCTCCAAAAGATGCTTCTAAGAATGTGACACTGAAGGGGAAGTCGGAATTATACAACAGCAAGAACAACATTGTGGTGATGCCGAAAGGCAAGTTGGCTGTAATAGATGGCTTAGAAGGCTATCTGGTGGCAGAAAGCGACAATGTGCTGCTGATTTGCAAGAAGGACAATGAGAGTGCCATCCGAAAATACGTGAACGATACCCAGATTAAGATGGGAGAGGAGTTTGTTTAGGGTTTAGAGTCTAGAGTTTAGAGCTTAGATAAAAGAAAAAGGTGGGATTTGCTTCCCACCTTTTTTATTAGAGTTGTGCGCGGATGGCTGCTGCAATCTGTTCCATCTCCTCTGCGGGGAGCGAGAGTTTCGGATTAGAAAGAATCAGGTCTTTCTCTGTCTGCATAGGTACCAGATGAATATGTGCATGAGGCACTTCCAAGCCCAGCACAGCCATGCCCACCTTACGGCAAGGGAACGCTTTCTTTACGGCTACAGCTATCTTCTTCGCAAAAACGGTCATCTCTGCGAGGTCTTCATCGCTTAAGTCGAAGATATAGTCAACTTCCTGCTTGGGAATCACCAGCGTATGTCCCTTTACCAGAGGATTGATGTCAAGGAAAGAGAAAAACTTCTCGTTTTCTGCTATCTTGTAGCAAGGAATCTCACCTGCTACGATTCTACTGAAAATAGTTGCCATAAGACTCAAAAATTAGAATGAAATACTCAGAATCTCTAAGTTGATGATACCACTTGGCACCTTGATAGCCACCTGATCGCCAACCTTCTTACCCAGCAAGCCCTGAGCAATAGGGGTATTTACAGAGATCTTGCCCTGCTTCAGATTAGCCTCTGTGTCTGACACGATGGTATAGCTCATCTTCATGCCATTCTTCAGGTTCTTCAGTTCCACCTTGTTCAATATCTGCACAGAGTCGGTCTTCAACTTAGAAGCATCGATAATCTTGGCATCGGCAATGATCTGCTTCAGCTCATTGATCTTACCCTCCAGAAGACCTTGCTCTTCCTTGGCAGCATCATACTCGGCATTCTCAGAAAGGTCGCCCTTATCACGTGCCTCTCGGATAGCTTCGATGACGCGGGGACGGTCCACCGCCTCCATTCGCCTTAATTGGGCTACCAGTTTGTCATAGCCCTCTTGTGACATATAAGCCATATAATTCCTCCTTTTTTATTATTACCTTCAAAATCAAAATAAAACAAAAAGAATTCCAACATGCCTCACATGTTGGAACCCTCTTTCCAGACTTTTACGTTGCAAAGATAAGTGTAAAAAAACATCCAATCAAATAAAAAAAGATGCTTTAAAACACAATTTGCGTTTTTCCTTTCGTTTAAGCGCCTTTATAGCAGACTCTTAACAGCTGCATCAAGCGTGGTCTCCTGACTGGCATGCAATTCTCCCGCACGATTGATAAGGTAAATGGTGGGGACTGACTGCACGTTGTAGGAAGAGACATTCACAGAACTGGTGCTCTGCGGATCGCGCACACAGATCCAAGGCAGATTGTCGGCAGTGAGCTTCCAGAAATGCTCATTGGTGTCCAAGGAAATCTGATAGATCTCGAAACCGCGATCATGGTACTTGTCATAGATATCACGCAGCATGTAGTTGTGCTCTGCAGAGAAATCGCTCTGATAAACGGTGAAATCCACCAGCACCACCTTGCCTGTAAGTTCGGAGAGCTTATGGGCATTTCCATGCAAGTCGCGCAGAGTGATGTCTATCAAACCTGACTCTGTATAAGCTTCAGCAGGCAGCTCGATGTCCTGCCCCTGACTGCGACGGTCGTTCTGCATACCTTTGATGACGATGTTATACAGATTCTGCGAACGTGCAGCATTAGGATAGGCCGCATGAAGGCTGGTAGCCACTGCTGCAAACACACGCATATCTTCACGACTGGCCAGCGGATCGAAGAGCGTATATTGTCCAACTTGCTGGAAGAGTGCGAAATAAGCGTATGGCTTATTAGGTGCCTCGAAGATGTATTTGTTCTTCAGTTCGTCTTTGTAACGATTGACCACCTTCTGAAGGCTGTCTTGATAAACGCCAGCAGGAATACGATCATTCTGCAGAGCATCAACCAACGCATCCACACGGTTTTGCATCTCCATCTGCTTCAGTGTGAGTTCCTTGATCTTCTGTGAATCTTCAGAGCCCTCTACTTGGTAAGAAGTGGCAAACTGAGAAGCAGAAGCCTTCACCTGTACGGTCTCTGTGGAATCTACTGCCAGATTGATGACATCTCTATCCAAACGCAGACGATAGAACTCAGGAGCCTCTGGGCGCACCCATGAGAAGCTGAACTTACCATCGGTACCCAGTTTCACAGAATCCAATGGGATGATGCCCTGCAAGCCCGAATGCTCGAATACCAGTGTCTTTCCTTCTGCACCGCTGACTTCACCCTCGATGCGGAAACCACCTTGCGTAGTAGCGGTTTGATTATTGCAAGCGCTCAGTGCCGTCAAGGCAAGCGCCATAATAAACAGTTTCTTCATATTCATTTCTATTTTTGCGCGACAAAGATAGTGCTTTTTGTCTATTTTCTAACTTTCCAAGCCAAGAAAAGTATAAAATATGTAATAATGCTAAAGATTTTCAGCCTTTTACTCTCTTAGAAACAATTAATTATGTATCTTTGCACGAATTTTTGAAGTATTAAAAAAAGAAATTTTAGAAAAACTATTTATGAATCCAATCGTTAAGACAATCGAGCTGCCTGATGGAAGAACCATCACGCTCGAAACGGGAAAGCTGGCAAAACAGGCAGATGGTGCTGTGATGCTGCGCATGGGAAACACCATGCTGTTGGCTACTGTTTGTGCCGCAAAAGATGCAGTTCCCGGAACAGATTTTATGCCGTTGCAGGTAGAGTATAAGGAAAAGTTTTCTGCATTCGGCCGTTTCCCTGGCGGATTTACAAAACGTGAAGGCAAGGCTTCAGACTATGAGATTCTGACCTGCCGTCTGGTGGACCGCGCACTTCGCCCTCTGTTCCCAGACAATTACCATGCAGAAGTTTATGTGAACATCATCCTCTTCTCTGCCGATGGCGTAGACATGCCTGACGCATTGGCTGGCCTGGCTGCCTCTGCAGCTCTGGCTGTTTCTGACATACCTTTCGGTGGTCCTATCTCTGAAGTTCGCGTGGCTCGCGTCGATGGTGAGTATGTGATTGACCCAACCTTCGAGCAACTGAAGAATGCCGACATGGACATCATGGTGGGTGCTACCTACGAGAATATCATGATGGTAGAAGGTGAGATGAGCGAGGTTTCTGAACAAGACCTGCTCGGTGCACTGAAGGCTGGCCATGAGGCCATCAAGGTGATGTGCAAGGCTCAGATGGAACTGGCCGAGGAGGTTGGTTCTACCGTGAAGCGTGAATATTGCCATGAGACCAATGACGAAGAACTGCGTGAGCAGATGAAGAAAGAGCTGTATCAGCCTACTTTCGACATCACCAAGCAGGCACTCGACAAGCATGCACGTGCTGAGGCATTCGATAAGATCCTGGCAGACTTCAAGGAGCAGTATGCTGCTGCTCATAGCAATCTGACAGAAGATGAACTGGCAGAGAAAGAAGCTATGATGGATCGCTACTACCATGACGTGATGCGCGATGCTATGCGTCGTTGCGTGCTCGATGAGGGCAAGCGTCTGGACGGCCGTGTTCCTACAGAGATTCGTCCTATCTGGTGCGAGGTCAGCCCACTGCCCGGTCCTCACGGATCTGCTATCTTCACCCGTGGTGAAACACAGTCACTCTCTACCTGTACGCTGGGTACGAAGCTTGACGAGAAGATTGTAGACGATGTGCTGGATCGCAGCAAGATGCGTTTCCTGCTCCACTACAACTTCCCTCCATTCTCAACTGGTGAGGCTAAGGCTCAGCGCGGTGTAGGCCGTCGTGAGATTGGTCACGGCCACTTGGCATGGCGCGCCCTGAAGGGTCAGATTCCTGCCGACTATCCTTACGTGATCCGCATCGTTTCAGATATCCTGGAGTCTAATGGTTCTTCATCTATGGCAACTGTCTGTGCAGGTACATTGGCACTGATGGATGCTGGAGTGAAGATCAAGAAGCCTGTATCTGGTATCGCCATGGGTCTGATCAAGGATTCTGAGAGCGACAAGTACGTAGTGCTTTCTGATATCTTAGGTGATGAGGATCACCTGGGCGATATGGACTTCAAGGTAACTGGTACCCGTGACGGTATCACCGCTACCCAGATGGATATCAAGGTTGACGGCCTTTCTTACGAGATTCTGGAGAAGGCCCTCATGCAGGCAAAGCAAGGCCGCGAGTTCATTCTCGGTAAGATCACTGATACCATCGCAGAACCTCGTGAAGACTTGAAGCCTCATGCTCCACGCATCTTCACCATGACTATTCCTAAGGAATTCATCGGTGCAGTGATTGGCCCGGGCGGAAAGATTATTCAGGGTATGCAGGAAGAGAC
>CALAEY010000046.1 GCA_937891085.1 uncultured Prevotellaceae bacterium
TACATTTGGTTCGAACCAAATGTATTTATTAGAAAAAGTTGCTTTTTTAATGTCACAAACGTCACCGATTTTGCTAAGTATTTCATTTTAAGCAGGTTATTAAACATCCCTATTTCAAACACTTTTTATTTGTTTTGACCCTATTTAGTGGGGGATAGGCATTATCTGTCTCCCAAAAGGTGGCCTTTATACAAAGAGGGTGGACTAATAATTGTTGATCCACCCTCTTTATTACAAAAAGATAGATTTACTTCAGCGGATTCCAACCTTGGGCTTTCAACTCGAACTCCTGACCATCACGTGTGATGAGGGTACAACCAAGCTCTGGCTTGGTGATATGGCCTATCAGGCGGATACCTTCAATGTCCTGCACGCGTTCATGATCGGCGATGGGTACGGTGAAGAGCAGTTCGTAATCTTCGCCACCGTTCAGGGCACAAGTGGTGAGGTTCATGTTGAACTCTTCTGCCATCACTGCTGTCTGGTAGTCGATAGGAATATGCTCCTCATAGATTCTGCAGCCTGCGTTGCTCTGTTTGCAAATGTGCATCAGCTCAGAGGAAAGGCCGTCGGAGATGTCCATCATGGCTGTAGGACGGATGCCTGCTTCTTCAAGTTTCTGAATGATGTCCTTGCGGGCTTCCGGTTTCAGTTGGCGTTCCAAGAGGTATTCCTTGCCAGAGAAGTCGGGCTGAACATCGGTGCTCCCACGGAGTACGGACTTTTCACGTTCCAGCAATTGAAGTCCCATATAGGCTGAACCTAAATCTCCACTGACACAGATGAGGTCAGTCTCCTTGGCACCATTACGATAGACCACCTTGTCGGGATCTGCCTCTCCGACGCAAGTGATACTGATAGTGAGGCCTGTGAGGGCAGAAGTAGTATCACCGCCTACAATATCTACGCCATAGACTTCACAAGCAAGCCTAATGCCAGCATAAAGCTGATCCATGTCTTCCACACTAAAGCGCTTTGAAACGCCAAGAGTGACCGTGATTTGCCGTGGTGTGCCATTCATGGCATAGATGTCGGAGAAGTTGACCACTGCTGCCTTATAGCCCAAGTGCTTCAGGGGCACATAGGTCAGGTCGAAGTGAACGCCTTCGAGCAATACGTCCGTAGTGACGAGCACTTGCTTAGAATCAGGGTAGGAGAGCACAGCTGCATCATCCCCCACGCCATAGACTGTGGAGGCATTCTTAGGTTCAATGCCTTCGGTAAGATGCTTGATAAGTCCGAACTCACCAAGCGTAGCTATTTCTGTTCTCATCTTTCTTATGCCTGATTGATCAATTCGCGCATGATGGCCATCATACGAGGTTGAGCCGCATCGGCGGCTTTCTGCACGTCTTCGTGGGTTACTTCTGCAAATTGCCCCTCAACGCCCATGTCGGTAATGACAGAGATACCGAAAACGCGCATATCGCAATGTCGAGCTACAATAACCTCTGGCACTGTGCTCATGCCCACAGCGTCAGCCCCCCAGATGCGATACATGCGGTATTCTGCAGGAGTCTCGTAGGTAGGACCTTGGTCAGCCAGATATACTCCATGCTGCACCTTGATGCCCTTGGCTGCTGCAATGGCATCAGCTTTGCGGATCAGTTCTTTGTCATAAGCCTCGTGCATGTCGGTAAAACGTGGGCCGTAAGGGATGTTTCTTCCACGTAGTGGGTTGTCACACAGGAAGTTGATATGATCTGTGATGATCATCAAATCACCCACGCGGAAATCTGGGTTGATGCCTCCACTGGCATTGCTCACAAAGAGAGTCTTGATGCCCAATTCGCGCATCACGCGGATGGGGAAGGTGGTCTCCGGAAGGGAGTATCCCTCATAGAAGTGGAAACGTCCGTTCATGGCAAGGATGTCTTTCTGCCCTAATTTTCCTAAGATGAGGCTACCTTTGTGCCCTTCTACAGTGGAAACAGGGAAGTGAGGAATGTCGCCATACTTGATTTCTGTCTTATCAGTGATTTCATCTACCAGTCCACCTAGTCCTGAGCCTAAGATGATGGCCGTTTCTGGCTTGGTAGTCATGATCTTCTTTAGGAAACTAGCAGTTTCGTTTATTCGTCCTAACATAACTGATTATTTGTTGGTTAAAAGTTTCTTCTCGGTCTTGTAGGAAGTGCATCTTGATAGGCAGCACATAAATGTAAGGCTTCATTTCATCGCTCACTGTGGCACTACCTACCAGTCGTGCCGCATCTTTCTCCGTGGTGAGGATGATGCGTTTTTCACCTTGCAAGCGTTTGAAGGCTTGCTCGATGGCTTGCGTATCTTTTTTCTTATATGTGTAATGGTCGGGGAAAGACATGTGCTGCACATGATCGCTGAGCACCTTCACTTTCTCTACCATCGGTGTGGCATTGGCAATGCCTGTCACCATAAGAACCTGTGTGTCTTTCTCAATGATCTGAACGTCTTGGTCGACCGTACACTCGGGGTAGAGAGGGAATAGTATGTCATACTCAATTGTGGAGAAAAACAGACCTTGATACGGGTATAGGTTGAGCTTCTTACTCAGGATGTTAAACTCGATAGGCTTCATCTCTGAGTTGCTCTTTGTCACTATCACTATGTGTGCGCGTTCTTTTTCCCTCACAGGTTCTCTAAGATTACCGGCAGGAAGCAGGTGATCGTCTGTGAAGAGGTTGTTGAGGTCGGTAAGCAGGATGTTGAGTCCGGCCTTCACACGGCGATGCTGGTAGGCATCATCCAGGAGAATGACGTCTATCTTTGGATCATTGAGCTTGATGAGGTTTTCTATGCCATGACATCTGTCTTCATCAACGGCAACGGTGATTTCTGGGAATTTGCGCTTCATCTGGCAGGGCTCATCGCCTATTTCTGCGCTGGTGCTCTGTGCCGTAGCTAGGATGTAGCCTTTGGTCTTACGCATGTAGCCCCTGCTCAGGATGGCAACCTTCCATCCTTGTCTTTGCAGAAGGCGTACCAGATACTCAATGTGCGGTGTTTTTCCCGTGCCTCCCACAGAGAGATTGCCGACGCAGATAATAGGAATGGAGTAGCTTTTCGACTTGAAAATATTCCAGTCGTAGAAAGCATTTCTGATGTTTACTCCTATGCCATAAAGGTAGGAGAAAGGTATCAGCCATTTTCTATATGTGCGTCCTTCGTTGGCCATTCATTAATGTATGTTCAGTTTGTATGGCATGCGCATCTGCAGCATGTCGTTGATCTGGAAGTTGTTGATGAACTCATACTGGTAGTACAGGTCTCCCAGTTGGCTCTTCAGCAAGTTCGACTTCACGTAGTTGGTTGGACTCTCGTTCATCAACTTGCTGAACATGCTCTCTTCTGCAGGGTAGGAGAGCAGGGTATATGTCTCAACACCAGCTCTGTCTACTGCAATGCTTACTGCCTTGTCTATGCCTCCCAATTCATCTACCAATCCCAGCTCCTTAGCACGCTCACCCGTCCAAACACGACCCTGACCGATTTCATCTACGCGGGTTTTGCTCAGGTTTCTGCCATCTGCCACACGGGTAGTGAAGAGGTCGTAGCCATTGTTCACGTACATCTGCATCAGGTCTTTCTCTGATTCTGTCATTGGTCTGGTCAGCATAGAGGTGCCTTGGAAATCAGAGTGCTCGTTGGTTTTAACCAAGTCGATGCTGATGCCAACTTTCTCCTTCAGTTTCTGTATGTTAGGAACGGTACCGAAGATACCGATAGAACCAGTGAGAGTGGTGGGTTCTGCTACGATGACGTCTGCTGCACAAGAGATGTAGTAACCGCCTGATGCAGCGTAGTCACTCATGGAGATGATGACTGGTTTTTCTTTCTTCAGTTCAGAAATGGTGTACCAGATTTGCTCTGAGCCATATGCACTTCCGCCAGGAGAATTGACGCGCAGCACAACGGCCTTCACGTCTTTGTCTTCCTTGAGTTTGCGGAGGTCACTGATGACTTTATCGGAAACGATGCCAGACTGGCTGCCTGTATTCACGATGCTGGTGCCGTCTATTTCTCCAGATGCGTAATATACGGCTATGATGTTTCCGCTTTTATCCTTTGGCACGTTTCGGTTTACGTTGACCATTTCCTTCACACCCAGCAGAGGTAACTTGTCGTCTTCATCGATATCGGCCATTTTTTTCAGATAGTCGCGCACGTCATTCTTATAGATCAGTGTGTCAAGCATACCATTGTTCACGGCATCCTTGGCAGGATAGAACATCAGTGTCTGATCTGCCAATTGATTGAGTTTGTCAACGCTAAGGTTTCGTGATGCAGAGACATCCTCTGTGATGTTCTTCCAGATAGAGCTGACCATCTCGGTCATCTGCTCTTTGTTGGCATCACTCATCTCTGTGAGGAAGTATGGCTCTACGGCCGACTTGTAGGTACCCACCTTGAAGATCTGCATTTCTACGCCCACCTTCTCGAGCAGGTCTTTGTAGAACATTACTTCAGATGCCATGCCTTGCCATTCTAGCATGCCTTGTGGATTCATCATCACCTTATCTGCCACACTGGCCAGATAGTAAGAACTCTGGGAATAGTTATCGGCGTATGCCACGATGAACTTGCCGGAATCTTTGAAATCTACCAACGCATCGTGTATCTCTTGCAGTGAAGATGGTGAGGCGGAGAGCATGGTGCTTCCTATGATGTAGATGCCTTTTATCTTATCATTCTCCTTAGCTTTCTTGATGGAGGAGAGAATGTCATTCAGTCCTAAAGAGGAGACACTCTCACCCATGATGTAACTCCATGGATCTGAGGTGGTACGCTCTTCGATGACTCCGCTCAAATTGAGTGCCATGACGGAGTTTTTCTCAACACGTGTTTCTGAATTTGAGGGTGATACTGCTGAGAAAAGCAATACCAGTCCTGAGAAGAATAGTATCAAGGCAATGATGACCATGCCTGTGATAGTAGCTAAAGTATACTTTAAAAAGTCTTTCATTTTTCTTAAATGGTAAATATTTTAGAGAGCAAAGATATACATTTACATTTATATTTCACAATTTAAGGGTGTTTTTTCTTGTTTTTCTCATACAAGAAGCTTTTTAGAGTTGCTATATATATAATATAAGGTGTAAAAGCGGTTTCTTTTTTTCTCTAACTAGGGAAATATTTTTTCCTAACTAGGAAAATAAATTTTCACAGTTATGGAACTGGTAAGACTGACGAATGTTGAGCGCGTGTGCTTCTCAATTATTATGCAGAAGATGTTGAATTTTTTTTTCGTTGCAACCTGTTGATTATTATAGTTTGTTTTCTTTCGGGGTTATTTTTGTTTAAAAAAAGGTCGTCAAAAGTTTTGCGGTTTGGAAAAAGTGGCTTACCTTTGCACCCGCTTTCCCGGAGGGGGCGCGGGTGTGCGGGTTTTCCCGCCTCGGTTGGGATTTCCTGGAAAATTTTCCTCCCAAAATTTGGAGGATATTCGGAAAATTCACTACCTTTGTATCCGCTTTCCGCCTGTCGGGGGCAAGAGTACAATGATAGAATTGCAATGAACAAAACTGAGTAGTACAAGAAGCAGCTGCGCAGCTCCTCTTTCTTGGGGGATGTCGCAGCGGGTAGATTGAGAATGCGAACCGTCAACTTTATTCATAAGGTAGACAGAAAGGTCCGATAGATACTACGGATTCGTCCTTGATTCAGAGAATAACGGATCCCCTCGGGGGTCTTGAAGATAAAGAACTTTACAATGAAGAGTTTGATCCTGGCTCAGGATGAACGCTAGCTACAGGCTTAAC
>CALAEY010000047.1 GCA_937891085.1 uncultured Prevotellaceae bacterium
CATCATTCTATGGTCTTGAATTCATAGCCTTCACTCTTGAGGAAGCGGATGGCAGGGGGGAGGGCATATTGAAGGTTGCCGTTATTCCATGACTTCAGGGAATCGTGGAAGGTGATGATAGAGCCGCGACGGGTGTACTTCATCACATTGGCAAGGACTTGGGGACCCTTGAGCTTTTTGCTGTAATCGCGGGTAATGACATCCCACATCACGATCTTATAGTAGTGGCGCAGCACGATGTATTGCTCCCAACGCATCCAGCCGTGGGGCGGACGGAATAGGCGGGTGTGCAGCACCTCATTGGCAAGGTCGGCATCCTTCAGGTAGCGGGCACTGGTGTGGCGCCCTCCGCTGATGTGGTGGAAGGTGTGGTTGCCTATGGCATGCCCGTCATCTACCACCATCTGGTAGATTTCGGGGTACTTGCGCACATTATCGCCCACCATGAAGAAGGTGGCTTTGATGCCTTCATGCTTCAGCAGACTCAGTACCCAAGGGGTAACCAGCGGGATGGGGCCGTCGTCGAACGTAAGGTAGACGGCCTTCTCCTGCGGATTGATGCGCCATAGTGCCTGTGGGTACAGGCAGCGGAACAGGCTGGGTACTTGCTCTATGAACATGACTGCTTAGGGCTCTATACGATCCACGTAAATCTCATAAAGCTCATCGAGCTTGTCTTCATAGTTGGACGCCAACGGACTTTCATAGGCCTTGAGTGACTTCACGATGCGATCAAGCAGGGCGAGGTGGTACTCGCAGTTGTCTTGCGTGATAGCAAGCTGATAGTCGGATAGGCTCAGATACCAAGTGATGTATTCCACTGCCTTATTGGCCAAAGCATCGGCGATGCGATCACCTTCTTGCTTTTCACCCAATTGATACCAAGCATCGGCCATGTCGAGGGCACCGTTCTGGTAGTCGTATGGCACATTGTAGGTTGGGATATGCTCATCGGCATAGCGCAGGGCTTCCTTCGCCTTGTCGTTCTTGCCCTCCTTCACCAATTGGTTGATCAGCAGGGAGAATACACGTCGCAGTGACATGCACATGCGGCTGGCATTCTCGTCGATATAGAGTTCTGGCGTTTCCAATCCGCCGAACTTGAACTTATGCATCAGGTTGTCGTACATCCGCTCACTGTCTATCTTCACGCCCGTCTCCTTACTGCTGAATGGAGTGAACCGATAGGCCAGACCTTCCTGAATGAAGTGGTCTTCCATACCCAGCATATTGTCGCTGCCCACACTGATGGCAATGTAGATAGGACGCTCCCAGTTGGCTTGCAGCAGCATCTCCAGCATCATCAACTCAGAGCGGATGAGCATGCGCTTGCCCTTCAGTGAGATGGTCATGTGGTCGGGGATGCTATCGGTAGGAATCAGCATGCCACTGCGACGTACGGCCTCCTTGTCTATCTTCATCACGATGCTATCAGTAGGAATCACGTGCAGGTCTTCGTGCTTGCCGCGTACCCAGTACTTGAAGATGTTCTCCAACTCGTAAGGGTCTTCGCCATACTCAGCGATAACGCTCTCCAGCAGCTGTGGATTGCCTTCCTCTGCCTGCTTGCGGGCATCGGCATAGAGGTTGTCTATGCTCTGCTTATAGCTTGGTACCACCTCTACATAGTCGTTGGTGCCCTCCACATACTCGCTGCGCTGCCAAGAGATAGGCAGTGAAGGCGAATCGTAGGCCGGACGGCGCATCTGGTCGATGTACCAATCGGTCTGCAGGTAGCTGAGGTTGCAGATACGTGCATCAAGGCGGAAACCCTCCACATCTTGATTGTACCACAGTGGGAAGGTGTCGTTATCACCATTAGTATAGATGATAGGATGTCCTTCTTCTGGCAATGTCATAAGGTAGTTCTGGCCAAAGTCGCGTGTCATGTAGCGACCGCTGCGATCGTGATCGTCCCAGTTCTGTGAAGCCATTTGGATAGGTACCAACAGGCAGATGACGGAAACAGCGGCAGCGGTGACCATAGGCTTGGCCTTGGCATAGCGCAGCAGAGT
Source organism: uncultured Prevotellaceae bacterium (assembly GCA_937891085.1). Classification (GTDB taxonomy): domain Bacteria; phylum Bacteroidota; class Bacteroidia; order Bacteroidales; family Bacteroidaceae; genus Bacteroides. The sequence continues at coordinate 2,016 of CALAEY010000047.1, forward strand.
CTCTATGATGGCAGCTACGCCCATGCCTATCCAGATAGCGAAGGCATAGAACGAGCCTGCGTAGGCATAGTCGCGCTCACGAGGCTGTCCAGGAGTCTGATTCAGATAGACCACAATGGCGATACCCGTCATGAAGAACAGGAAGAATACCACCCAGAACTGCTGGATGCCCTTCTGTCCGCGATAGGCTTGCCAGAAGAGTCCGAAGAGACCCAGCAGCAACGGTAGGCAGTAGTACACGTTGTGTCCCTTGTTCTCCTTCATCTCTGTAGGCAGCAGGTCTTGATTGCCCACCAGCAGATTGTCTATGAAACTGAAGCCTGTCACCCAGTTGCCGTTCTCCAGCTCTCCGTTGCCTTGCAAGTCATTCTGGCGACCAGAGAAGTTCCACATGAAGTAGCGCCAGTACATCCAGTTGAGTTGGTAGGAGAAGAAGAACTTGATGTTCTCCCACTGTGTAGGAATCTTCACCATGACCATCTGTCCACACTGGTTGTAAGACACCTCACGGCCCTTGATGTCCATCCAAGCCTCATACATGGCAGGATGTCCCAAATCGCTGTCCCACAGACGTGGGAAGAGGATCTTCTGCTCATAGTCGTAGTTGGTACGGCCTAAAATCTGCATATAGCTATCAGGCTCATCGGGCGAGGTTTTCTCCTTGCGCACCCACTTGTACTCCTGTGAGGCAATGCGAGGTTCGCAATAACCGCCCTTCTCATCAAGGGCTACCTTAGAGTTGTAGGTCTTTCCATAGAAGAGAGGGTAGGTACCATACTGCTCACGTCCCAGATACTCCCCAAGGGTGAAGATATCTTCTGGTGAATTCTGATCCATCGGTGTATTAGCGGTGGAGCGTATCACGATGAGTGCATAGCTGCTATAACCCAGCACCATCATCATCACGGAGAGCAGGGTAGTATTTAATGTACGGGCGGAGATGCGCCACTTCTCTGGCATCTTCTGCTGGATGGCAGGGCGAAGCAGGAACCACAGCACGGCCAAGATGATGAGGCCGATGATCACGGCACTGGTGCCATGGCCATAGAACGGAATGCCCAGCAGGGCCACGGTGAGCAGGAACGACACGTTCATAAGCATGGCGCTACGTGCCTTGTAGCTCTCGTAGATGCCCCATATCAGCACGGCTGCCAGCACGATGATATAGACGATGACACCTGTGTTGAAGCCCATGCCGAGAGTATTCACGAAGAACAACTCGAACCAGCCGCCTACCTTAGCGATGCCTGGCACAATGCCATAGAGCACGGCTGCCACTAAGATGGCAGAGGCCACCAAGGCAAGGATGGAGCCCAAAGCGGTAGCGTTTGGCGTTTTCTTGTAGTAATATACCAAGACGATGGCGGGCAGGCAGAGCAGATTCAGCAAGTGAACACCGATGCTTAGGCCTGTGAGGTAGGCGATGAGAATCAACCAACGCTCACTGCCAGGCTGGTCGGCCATGTCTTCCCACTTCAGTATCAGCCAGAATACTACAGCGGTGAACAGAGAAGAGAAGGCATAGACTTCACCCTCTACGGCACTGAACCAGAAGGTATCGCTGAAGCAGTAGGCAAAGGCACCCACCAAGCCACTGCCGATGATGGTGATGACTTTTGGCAGACTGATCTCTGCGCTGTCTTCCTTCACAACCAACTTGCGCACCAAGTGGGTGACAGACCAGAAAAGGAACATGATGCAGGCACCGCTCATCAACGCACTCATGTAGTTTACCATACGTGCCACTTCCGTAGTGTCACTGGCAAACTGTGTGAATAGATTGGCCACCAACATGAAGAATGGTGCGCCAGGGGGGTGGCCAACTTCCAGTTTATAGCCTGTAGTGATGAACTCTGGGCAGTCCCAGAAACTGGCGGTCGGCTCTATGGTGAGGCAATAGACCATGCTCGCCACCAAGAAGGTGAGCCACCCTGCCACGTTGTTTATCTTTTTGAATCGTTCCATGTCTTGTCAGATTTTGGATGCAAAGATAAGGATAATATCACAAATCACAATTATAATTGACAATTGACAGGTTACAATTGACAATTTTTAATGTACTACACAATCGCCTGCATCGCCTGAATAAGGAGATAATAGCGCAAAGCTTTACCTATCATCATAGAGAGGCAGGTAATCCAGACATTGCCACGCATGTAGCCCAGCGTCACGGAGATGGCACTGCCTATGATGGGAACAAAAGCAAAGAACGCCATGAAGGAACCCTTGCCTTGCAAGAACTTCTGCGTTTTTGCAATCTTCTCAGGCTTGACGTGGAGGTATTTCTCTATCCACTCCAATTTACCCAGATGTCCGATGAAATAGCACGTCATGCCGCCCAGGGTGTTTCCCAAAGTGGCAGCAATGAGGCATCCCCACGGATTGAGCCCTAATTGGATAAGGGCTGCTAATACGATTTCTGACGCAAAGGGCAACACACTGCCAGCGATAAAGGCAGAGATGAACATGCCCTCATAGCCCCACTGGATGAGCAACTGCACAAATGAGTCTATCATAGCATCCATAGGCAGAAAATGTAAGTGCCCACCAAAACTGCCAGTGTAAACAGTGTGAGTGCCAGCGAAAACTTACTGCTGGTCAGGGCAAAGAAATGGGCGGCTGTCAGACTGATAGGAATACAGGCCAAAGGAAACAGATTAATGGCCTCCTGGGGTTGCAATGCCATGAAGAGCAGCAGGAAACCACCGAGGAATAGCAGGAAACGCAGGAACACACGGGTACGCATGCGTTCATCGAAGGTGGTGAGGTAGATGTGCGTGGCACTCACAGCGAGCAGGAGCAGTAGGAGGATGAACAAGGGCAACTGCCAAAGCTCGTAGCCTATTCCTAAAGGTTGGAATGTAGCGAGCGACACGAATGGGGCCACAATGAGGTCGATGTCTTGCACTACCAATCCATACGCCAAGAGAAACCAGAAGGGCATCAGGCCTCCCATCAATGCAGCTACGAAACTGCGCGGATTCAGTGATAGGAAGTGGAAGGTACCTATCAGGAACACGGGGTAGAGCAGGATGAGTTTGGGGTAGAACAAGCAACTGACACCGAGCATGGAGAATGATTGGAAGACTTCGGATTGGGGGGATTCTTCCTGAAAGCTGCGCATCAGGAAATGGAGCGCGTAAATGAGGAATACCGCTGCCAATAGCCCTTCGGAGAAAGGATGCAGGTGCGGACAGCATGCTATTAATAAGATGTAGAGGGCATAGACTGCCTGAGTGCGCTCTCGGATGATGGCGTTCGACTTATTCAGCCAATTGACAAGCAGGGCGACGAGTATGCAGCAAAGTGCACCAAACAGGTAACTGAGCTCTGCAGTAAGACTGACCGACTTCGTCAGGAAGGCGAAGCTACCCTCAGGCTTGGAAGAGAGCAGGTAGGAGAAACTCCAGGCACCAAGCATCAGTAGGGTGGCTCCCCACGTGGAGAAGTCACCCGACACGATGCGTTGTTGTAGATTCCTCGCCTGCAGCATATCTTCGTCTTACAGGTCGAAACCAATGTCCCTGCGGAAATACTTGCCTTCGAAGTCGATAATGTCTGCCACGGCATAGCTCTTCTTCAGAGCTTCCTCCTTAGAGGCACCATAGGAGCTTACGGCTATCACACGGCCGCCATTGGTTACGGTCTGACCGTCTTTCAAGGCAGTTCCAGCATGGAAGATCACGTTGCCGCTCTTGGCTGCCTCTTCCAGTCCCTTCATCACATAGCCCTTCTTATAGGCTTCTGGATAGCCACCGCTTACCAGCATCACGCAACCCACATGGCGTGTGTCTATCTCCAGCGTTTTCTGGTCGAGGTTGCCAGCAGCCACGCCTTCCAGCAACTCCACAAGGTCGCTCTTGATGCGCAGCATCACGCTCTCGGTCTCAGGATCGCCCATGCGGGCATTGTATTCTATCACAAACGGATCACCGCCTACGTTGATCAGACCTAAGAAGATGAAGCCTTTGTAGAGGATGCCCTCTTCCTTCAGACCATTCACGGTAGGTTCGATGATGCGGGTGCGTACCTTCTCCATGAATACTTCATCGGCAAATGGAACAGGAGAAACACTGCCCATGCCGCCCGTATTCAGACCCTTGTCGCCCTCGCCGATGCGCTTGTAGTCTTTGGCTACAGGTAGCACTTTATAGTGTTCGCCATCAGTCAGTACGAAGACAGAGCACTCTATACCGCTCATGAATTCTTCTATCAGAACGGTAGCACTGGCTTGGCCGAACATGCCGCTGAGCATCTCGCGCAGTTCTTTCTTGGCTTCGTCGAGGGAGGAGAGTATCAGTACGCCCTTACCAGCGCAGAGGCCATCGGCTTTCAGCACATAGGGGGCAGGGAGGGTCTCCAGGAAGGCTAGGCCTTCTTCCAGATTCTCGGCAGTGATGCTCTTATAGCGTGCGGTAGGAATGACATGGCGCATCATGAAACCTTTGGCAAACTCCTTGCTGCCTTCCAGTTGTGCGCCTTCCTTCGTAGGACCGATGACGGCAATATGCTGCGTCTGTGCATCGCTCTTGATGTAGTCGTAGATACCCTGTACCAATGGGTCTTCTGGACCCACTACTATCATGTCGATGTCTTTCTCTAATGAAAAGGCTTTGATGGCAGGGAAGTCGGTAGCCTTCATGGCTACGTTCTCACCTGTCTGTGCCGTACCAGCATTGCCTGGAGCAATGTAGAGCTTCTCCACCTTGGGACTTTGGGCGATTTTCCATGCCAGGGCATGCTCACGTCCGCCCGAACCTAATAACAGAACTTTCATATAAGGTTATTTTAAATGATCTTCGAAATATTGCGTGATTTTCTCATACAGATGGATGGCATCCCTGCCTGATACACCATGCTGATGACCAGGATAGAGGAAGAGGTCTGGCTGCACATTGGCATCTACACAGGCCTTGATGAAGCCTAATGTATGCTGTGGTACGCAGGTCTCGTCTTGGTAGCCATGCACCAGCATCAGGTGTCCCTTCAGATTGTCTGCCAGATTGCGCAGGTTGGTCTCTTCATAACCTTCGGGATTGGTCTGCGGAGTGTCCATATAGCGCTCGCCATACATTACTTCATACCACTGCCAGTCTATCACAGGACCACCTGCTACACCTACCTTGAAGATGTCGTTAAGGCGCAGCATCATGCTGGTGGTCATGTGGCCGCCGAAGCTCCAGCCATGCACACCTATGCGATCCTTGTCTACGTAAGGCAGACTCTGCAGGAACTCGGCACCTACACGCTGATCCTTCGTCTCTTCTACACCGAGGTGACGGAAGGTAGCCTGCTCAAATACCAAACCTCTGTTCTCGCTGCCACGGTTGTCTATGCAGAACATCACGTAGCCCTTAGTGGCCATGTAGAGTTCCCAGGCACGGGCACCATAGCGGATAGATGCAGAGATGTTCTGGGCATGAGGACCGCCATAGACATAGACCACAGCGGGATATTTCTTAGAGGCATCGAAGTCCACAGGCTTGATGAGGCGGTAATAGAGGTCGGTCACGCCGTCGGCAGCCTTGAGGGTACCGATTTCTACGGTCGGCATGGCGATGTTCTCGTAGTTGTTGCCTACGGTCACCATATTCTTCTTATTGCCAGGTTTAGCCACTTCGTAGATATCCACTACACGGCTCTGGGTAGGCGTAGCATAGCGGTCGATGACATAGGTACCAGAGGCAGAGAGCTGCACACTGTGCACGGCTTCATCATTGTTGATGGTGGTTACCTGTCCCTTCATGTTCACCTTGTAGAGGTTGCTCTGCAAAGGTGATTCCTGTGTAGAGAGGTAAATGATCTCCTTTGCCTTGGCATTGAAACCTACGATGCTCTGTACCAACCAGTTGCCCTTGGTCAGTTGGGTAGTCTTCAAAGACTCTGTGTAGGTACCTCCGGCAGCGGCATTGTGCTTCTCTGGATAGACGCTGACCTTGGTATCCATCAGATAGAGGTGGTTGAAGCCATCGCGCTCTGTCTGGTAGATGAACTTAGTGTCATCCCAAGGCAGGAAGATGATAGGGTTCTCGGGCTCCACGTACTTCGGGTGTGTCTCTTCATAAAGCACGCCCATGAGCTTGCCGCTCTCTGCATCGTACTGGCAGAGCTTGGCATGGTTCTGGTCGCGGTTGAGCTCCACGAGGTAGATGCTCTTCTCATCGGGTGCCCAGCTGATATTGGTGAAGTAGCGGTCGGTAGGATCGCCGGCATCCAAGAAGATGTTCTTGCCAGTGGCTACATTGTATACGCCTACCCATACCTTATGGCTGGTCATGCCTGCCATCGGGTAGCGCACAGGTGTCTCTTCGGCAATGCGGGTGTTGATGTTGACTAGTGGGTATTCTGTCACCATGCTTTCATCCATGCGGTAGTAAGCCAGCAGGTTGCCCTTAGGGCTCCAGAACGTACCTTTGTTGATGCCGAACTCGTTGCGGTGAACGCTCTGTCCCACGAGGATACCTTCAGGTTCGTTGCTGATGGCCTTGTCATTGACGTACAGGTTGTTGCCAACACTGTAGGCTACATGGCCGCTTTCTTTATTATAGTCGGCACGACCGCCACGCTGCTGTGTCTTGGTCTGCCTTACCACCTGCTTTGTCTGCCAGTCGTACACCACATAGTTGCCTGGTGCGGTGATAAGCATCCAAGGCTTGTCTGACCACAGAGCCTGTCCGCTCAGTTGTCTCACTTCCCCTACACCTGCAGCGCTCAATGCTTTGTTCACATCATCCAGCGTGGTGAGCGTATTGGTTTTCCCAGTCTTAGGATTCGTAGCCGTAAGGTTATTGCCATCCACCAGCAGGTAGAGGTCACCCCACCATTGCAGTCCATTGATGCTGGCCATGGCCTGACCAGCCCTGCCACTTCCACTCATGAAGTCGGCATACGTAGGCATCTTTTTCTCCTGTGCCATCATGTTTGTTGTACTGAGTGCCATAAGCAATGCCAAGGCACCATTGAATAGTTTGTTCATAACGTTATTGATTATTCATTAGTTTTTCTTTCAGTTCGCGCTTTTTGCGTTCTGGGTAAGATTCTGCTTTGGCTTTCGGTTTGCCCTTGAAACCACCGTCACGCTTACCCTTGAAGTTATCGTCACGCTTACCTTTGAAGCCATTGTCACGCTTACCCTTGAAGCCAGCGCCTTTGCCCTTGAAACCACCTGGCTTGCGGTCCGACTTGAAGCCGCCACGCCTTTCCTTTGGTTTCTGGTCTCCAGCATCTTTCTCCGTCTTCTCTGCCTGTTCTGCTTCGGCAGCCAGACGCAGTTTCTCGGCCTTGCGGGCTTCACGCTTCTCCCATTCCTTGAATTTCTCATGGCCATAGAAGCGCTCGTTTTCTATTACTACGGGCTCTTTGTCCTTATCCCTGAACAGCTCGTCTCTGCGAGGCTTGCGCACCAACTTAGGGCGCTCCGTAGGTTCTTCTTTGTTGAGCTTTTCACCATCGCCACGGAACTCCTTATACTTACCGTCGAAGATTTCATACTGCACGAACTTACATTCCAGTTCGCCGTTATAGAGCGGAATTTTCTTCGTTGGTTTCAGACCGATTTCTTGGAAACATTCTTCCTTGTAAGAGATGATCCAAGCCGCATTGCCTACGAAAGCATGCTTCAGACGTTCACCCAGAGTATGGTAAAGTCCCAGGATATCCGGACTGCTGATGCGCTCGCCGTAAGGCGGATTGGTGATCATAAGGGCAGGCTGCTCTGGCTGCTCAAAGTTGGCTATGTCTTGCTGTGTGAAGGTCACATCCTTCGTCACGCTGGCAGCCTTCGCATTGGTGTTGGCCACCTCTATGGCATACACGTTGAGGTCATAGCCATAGATATGATGCTGGAACTCGCGCTCCTCACTGTCATCGTTATACACCTCATCCAGAAGCTCAGGATCGAAGTCGGGCCATTTCTCAAAGTCGTAGTGTCTGCCGAAGACACCTGGCCAGATATTGCGAGCTATGAGAGCCGCCTCGATGGGGAGGGTACCACTGCCGCACATCGGATCGATGAAGTCAGTCTCACCGTGCCAACCCGTCATCAGGATCATGCCTGCTGCCAGCACCTCATTCAGCGGTGCCTCCAGCGTCTTCTGGCGGTAGCCACGGCGATGCAGCGACTCTCCCGATGCATCCAGCGAGAGGGTGCAGTCGTTCTCGGCAATGTGGATGTTGAGCTTCATGTCTGGATTGTTCAGGCGTACGTTCGGACGCTCGCCCGTCTTATCACGGAAATAGTCGGCAATGGCATCCTTCACCTTGTAGGCCACGAACATGGAGTGGTGGAAGGTCTCACTGAACACCACGGAGTCCACGGCGAACGTGCTCTTCACATCCATGTATTTCTCCCATTCTACACTTTTCACTGCCTCATACACCTCATCGGCATTATGCGCCGTGAAGCGCAAGATGGGTTTCAGTATGCGGATAGCTGTGCGCAGGCAGAAGTTTGCCCTGTACAGCATACGTTTATCACCAGTAAAGCGCACCATGCGGCGCCCTATCTCTATATCATTAGCCCCAAGATTGGTAAGCTCTTCTGCCAGCACCTCTTCCAGTCCCTGGAAGGTCTTGGCAATCATCTCAAAGGATTCTCCCATTTATATTGCGTAATTTGTAAAATTATCTATTTCCTTGGCTCTGTTCTGCGTGATGCGTGCCCCTGGCTTCACATCCTCCGTCACCCAGATGTTGCCGCCCACTACGGCACCCTTGCCTATGGTGATGCGCCCCAGTATGGTGGCGTTGGAATATACGATGACGTCGTCTTCCAATATAGGATGGCGAGGAATGCCCTTGATGGGGTTGCCGTTCTCATCGAGCGGGAAGCTCTTGGCACCCAGTGTCACGCCTTGGTAGAGTTTCACGTTGTTGCCTATGATGCAGGTGGCACCTATCACCACGCCCGTGCCATGATCTATGGCAAAGTGGTGTCCGATGGTGGCTCCTGGGTGTATGTCAATGCCCGTCTCGCTGTGTGCCATCTCGGTGATGAAGCGAGGGATGATGGGTACGCCCAGCTCCAGCAGTCGGTGTGCGATGCGGTAGTTGGTGATGGCGCGTATGGCAGGGTAGCAGCAGATCACCTCACCATAGTTCAGTGCGGCAGGATCACCGTTGAACATCGCTTCCACGTCGGTAGCGAGGGTATGGCGGAGGGCAGGCAGACCGCTGATGAACTCAGCAGCCAGGGCAGAGGCTTCCTGTCTCTGGCAGTCGGTGCAGGTACAGTTCTCATCGTCATCGTTGCCGAAGCAGAGACCTGAGAGTATCTGACTGCTCAGCTGCTCATGCAGTTGCTCTACATGCACGCCGATGTGATAGGTCAGGGTGTCTGCCTTCACATTGCTGTTTCCGAAGTAACCTGGAAAGAGCAGGCCTCTACAGAGATCCACGATGTTTTTCAGTATCTTGGCAGATGGAAGTGGACTTTCGTCCGTGTTGCGGTGGAACAGTCCCTTGAGGGATTGACTCTCGCTTAACTCGCTGGTGGCTTTTTGGAGTGCCTCGGAGATTTGGGCCTTGCTCATCATATTTAGGTGTTTTCATTAAAAATCTGCTGCGAAGATACGAAGACTTCTGCAATTATCCTAAAAAATGGCTGTAGTTGTGTGATTAAAAAACGAAAAAGTGGAAAATACCAACGATATGGTATTTCACGTTAATCAAACTCCTCCTATCTTTGCACCAGAAAACAATAAAAATAGAGAGTTATGGCAAAAATCGCAAAGAGCCTTACCGATTTGGTAGGCAATACTCCCTTGTTGGAGTTAAGGAATTATAGAAAGTTGCATGATTTGAAGGCTCAGATCATCGTAAAGTTGGAGTATTTCAATCCTGCCAGCAGCGTGAAAGACCGTGTGGCTTTGGCGATGATTGAAGATGCAGAAGAGCGAGGCATCTTGAAACCAGGGGCCACCATCATAGAACCTACCAGTGGTAATACGGGTGTTGGCTTGGCTTTCGTATCTGCCGTGAAGGGTTATAAGCTCATCCTCACCATGCCCGATACCATGAGCATCGAGCGTCGCAACTTGCTGAAGGCATTGGGTGCCAAGGTAGTGCTTACCCCAGGTGCAGAGGGCATGAAGGGAGCTATCCGTAAGGCTGAGGAGCTGAAGGCTGCCAATCCAGGAAGCTTGATTCCACAGCAGTTTGACAATCCTGCCAATCCTGCCATTCACTATAAGACTACAGGGCAAGAGGTTTGGCGTGATACCGACGGTCAGGTTGATATCTTCGTAGCAGGCGTTGGCACGGGTGGTACCGTGAGTGGTGTAGGTAAAGCCCTCAAGGAGAAGAATCCTGCCGTGAAAGTGGTGGCTGTAGAGCCTGCCAGTTCTCCAGTACTTTCAGGCGGACAGAGCGGACCACACAAGATTCAGGGTATCGGTGCAGGATTTGTGCCTACGAACTTCGACCGCAGCGTGGTAGATGAGGTGTTGCCTGTGAGCAATGATGATGCCATCCGTGCCAGTCGCGAACTTTCCCAGAACGAGGGACTGCTGGTAGGCATCTCTGCAGGTGCTGCCGTGGCTGCTGCTACGCAGATAGCACAGCGTCCAGAGAATGAGGGCAAACGCATCGTGGTGCTGCTCCCAGATACAGGTGAGCGCTACCTCTCCACCGTGCTCTATGCCTTCGATGAATACCCACTATAATTACAGTGTGATAGCATAAGAAAGCGGCACTCCCCACGTAGGAAGTGCCGCTTTCTATTTGACTTTGCTTGGAACTTACTTCAGTTCCTTGATGCGGATGTTGCGGAACTTCAGCGGAGAGCCGTGGCCTAAGAAGCCTATGTGGCCAGTCTTGTTGAAGAGCCCCGGATGCTCCTTATGATCGGCTGTTCCGTTCACCGTAGCCTCACGGATGTTACCATCCAGAATGACCTGTCCGTTTACAGTCACGCGGATGTGGTCGCCATCGGCCATAATTTCCTCGCTGTTCCATTCCCCTGCAGGGCGGAAGGCACTGTGATGGTCGGCACGTGCAGGGATGATGCCATAGACAGAACCATGGTGCTGCAGCGGTGTGATGTCCTTGTAGATTTCATGCTCGCAGTCCAGTATCTGAATCTCCATGCCCACATAGGCTGCATCGCCCTCCATCGGGGTACGAATGCCCACGCCGTTGTTTCCTCCGGGTGAAAGTTGGAAGTCGAAGCGGAAGACGAAGTTGCTATACTCATTCACCGTGTAGAGGTTGCCGCCGAAGCTGGTTTCCGGATTCACCTCTATGCAGCCGTCGTTCAGCGTATAGTCCACCAGATTGCCAGTCCACTCATACATGTTGGTGCCGTCGAAGAGCACCTTGAAGCCCTCTTTCTGCTCCTGTGCAGAGAGCTTGAAAGGCTCTTGGCGCTTCAGTTCTTTCACGTAGATGTCGCGGAAGTAGCACTTGCTGCCATGTGCCTGCAGCTCCAGTTGCTCTATCGGGAAGATAGGCTGTGAGCGGTCCCAGTAGTTCTCCATGATCACGTTGTCCACTACCAGTTCTCCGTTCAGGCGCACCGTCACACGGTCGCCCACCATCTTGATGTAGAATGAGTTCCACTCGCCCAGTTTATTGTCCGCCACCTTCAGCGGTTTGTCCTGATGCACCTTATTATTATATAAACCGCCAGACCCTACCTGAGCCCCTACGTTCACACGGGCAGTATCCCAGATCTGCACCTGAGGCGCGCCGCGCAGGTAGATGCCCGCATCGGCTTCAGGCCCTGCAGGATCCAGCATCCAGTCCACATACATCTCGAAGTCGCCATACTGCTTCTCCGTGCAGAGGTTGTCATAGCCGCTGCCTATGTAGGTGATGCAGCCGTCTTCTACCGTCCAGTTCTGGCGCATGGTGACATCGGCCTTCTGCTGCTCACGCTGCAGCTGTGCAGCCGTCATCTTGCTACGCTTGATAGGATCCTGCACCAAGCCCTTCCAGCCCGTGAGGTCCTTACCGTTGAAGAGCGATACGAAGCCCGTCTCTGCGGGATAATCTTCGAGGAACTTGCGGATGTTCTGGCGCTGATAGTCGGCATCGCTGTTGTTCAGCACCTGTGCCGTCTTTTCCAAGAGGCTGCGCACGTTGGTACCATTGAATTCCGGATGCCCGATGGCGATGTTCATCACCGCACTGGCAGCTGTCTGCTGCAAGGCAATGTTGTCCAGATACTTGCCTGCGAACATCAGGGCTTGGAATGTATCCGTCTTCTCTATCTTTGCCAGTATGCTGTTGCGTTGCTCATCGGTCTTGGCCACCTGCATGGCTTCACGCAGCAAGATGAGGCGGTTCTCACCCGTCAGTGCCTCGTCGGATGCCAGCGTCACATAGCGCTGCAGGGCCTTCTGGAACTGGTCGTTAGAAGTTGTCGTACGACAGATGTTCAGCAGTTCTTCACATGCCCGCTGATCTGTCCACCCCAGCAGTGCATTGAAGGCCGCCTCACGCACGTTGGCATTGGCAGCGTTCAGGTTGTTCTTGATGGTCTCCAGCGCCTTGGCATCGCCCGTGGTAGCCAGCACCGTGTAGTAGAGGTGGCTCTTCCCCGCACTCTGGTTCATGCGCTGCGTCACCGTCTGCACCTGCTCTGCGGCGGGCATGCCCGCAATGGTAGCTATCACGGTCTGCTGCATATCAGGCACGTAGGCAGCATCGGCCTCCTCCAGCATGCCACACATGTTGGTGAAGTTCTGTGCCTCCACTACGCTCTTCAGTGCCGTGTAGGCTGCCTTGCGCACTTCGGCATTGTCACTCTTGGTCTGCTGTATCACCGTGCCTAAGCCTAAATTGGCCTTACGACCAGCCAGCAACTGCAAGCCAGCTATCTTGCCCGCAGTGCTTCCCTGTGCTATGGCGCGCGTCACCGCATCGGTGATGTTGCCACTGAAGGCAGCCAGTGTCTGCTGTCCCAGTGCCACCTCCTCGGCATTGTCGCTCCGCAGCAGTCCTGCCAGATTGCTTATCACAGAGGTGTCGCCTATCTTCTGCAGGGCCCATGCCGCAGCTGTCTTCACTTCAGGATCGGTACTCTTCAGCTGATCCAGCAGCACCTGCTTGCCAGGCACGTCCAGACTTACCTGTATGTTCTTGATGAGGTTGTTCTTCTCTGCTGATTGCAGCGCCTCGTTGCCCAGCCATTGCAGGATGTCGGTTTTCACGTAAGGCTTGGCCTTCGGCAGACTCTTCACCAGCTTGGTGTACATCTCGCTGTCGGCATAGTCTGAGGCGAAGCGCAGGGCTGCGTTGCGGTATTCCTTGTCGCCATCCTTCAGTGCCTTCTCCAGTGTCTTCAGCGCTTTGTCAGGAGCCGCTTGGAAGGCTGTTGCCAGAAGAGGGATGCGCTGGTTCCGATAGTCGGCGTTAGCAGATTGGCGCACGGTGGGCTGTGCTGCCTCTTGCTCCACCTTCTCGCCCAGCAGGTATAGCTGCTGCGTGATAAAGCCCTTCATCTCAGGCACGTCGGTAGCTGCCAGTGCTTTCAGGAAGCCCTCTTTCACGGCTTGGCGTTCCTGAGCCTTGTCTGGAGCCGATACGAAGGCAGCCAAACCGTTCAGGGCATATTCCACGGCAGCATTGTTCACCTGTCCGGAGGTGTTGATGCGGCCTAAGAGCATCTGCACGCCCTCGGCACCCGTGCTGCTGAGGTCGGCCATCAGTTTGTCAAACTCAGTCTGGTTCTTGGCCGGCATCTGCGCCAGCACATCAGCCACAATGGTAGTAACCGTACGATTCGCCGGCGATTGTGCCATCAGCGTCACCGCACAAACCAGAGTCAATATAGTGCTAAATATCTTTTTCATAATTGTCAATTGTGAATTGTCAATTGTTAATTATCAATCAAAACGCTCTCTCAGGCTGGTCTATCAGCGCATTGGCTGCATCATCGTTTACAAACTGCAGCTTCACAGGGTCAAAGTCCAGGTTCCTATGCAGGCGCAGCGCCACGCCACCCATGTTCACTATGGTGGCACTGCGGAACGCCTTCGTCTCATTCAGTGCGAAAGGCTGGCGTGTGCGCACACTCTCCATGAAGTTTGTCACCTCTGGCTGTGGGTCTGGGTAGTCGGCCAACCGCTTCTCCCAGTTAGGCAGGTCGCACACGAAGTTCTTGTACACATTGCCGTTAGGTCCGGCTATGTAGGGCGTGTCAGGGTCACCGTAGTCACCGCCCCACAGCACAATCTGGCACCCGTCGGCATAGGTATAGGTGATGCTGCGCCAGGTGCCCACGGCATCGGGGTGCTGCTGCGGAGCGTCTATCTCCACCCTCACGGGGCTGTCGTTGTCCTTGCCCAGGATATACTGCACGGGGTCTATGTAGTGCTGCCCCATGTCGCCCAGTCCGCCAGCGTCATAGTCCCAGTAGCCACGGAAGGTCTGGTGCGTGCGGTGTATGTTGTAGGGCTTGTAGGGGGCAGGCCCCAGCCACATGTTGTAGTCCAGCTCTGCCGGCACGGGCTGTGGATCCAAGTGCTCCTTGCCCACCCAGTAGAATTTCCAGTCGAATCCCGTGTGCTTGGAGATGGTCACCTTCAGCGGCCATCCTAAGAGTCCGCTCTGTACCAACTTCTTCAGTGGTTTCACAGGTGTGCCCAGTCCGTAGAACTGATCCGTGAAGCGGAACCATGTGTTGATGCGGAACATGCGGCCATACTGCTTCACGGCCTCGCATACCCGCTTGCCCTCGCCTATGGTGCGTGTCATAGGCTTCTCGCACCAGATGTCCTTGCCCGCCTTCGCAGCCTCTATGGCCATCAGTGCGTGCCAGTGCGGTGGGGTAGCTATGTGTACGATGTCCACGTTAGGGTCATGTATCAAGTCGCGGTAGTCATGATACTCCGCCATACGCTCGGTGCTCAGGTCGCGTCCAGCCTCTAAGTGCTTCTGATCCACGTCACAGATGGCCACCAGTCGGGTGCCTCCGTAGTCCTTATGTCCGCGTCCCATGCCACCTACGCCGATGATGCCCTTCGTCAGTTGGTCGCTTGGCGCCAGGAAGCCGTTGCCCAGCACAGGGCGAGGCACGATGGTAAACAGTGCCAGGCTTCCTATCGATTTCAAGAAATCTCTTCTGCTGATACTCATGTCAGATTCTATGATTTAAGGTTAGTGATTCTAGTTCATTGGCACAAATATAGTCATTTTTTTGTTTTTTAGCGTACTAAAGTCAGTTTTTTGCACCCGTCTGCCAGAAAATGCGTAAATTAGTGGCGTCATAAAAAGCATGAACGATGAAAGAACTGATAGTAAAGCGTTTGTCGGTAGCCCCCACATCAGCCGCTGAGATGGGGCAGGTGTTGCAGCAGCAGGGTGTGGAGCGTCACGCCGTGGAGGTGGTCAATTGGCCAGAATACCCTTATGCACCGCAGGTACATTTCCAGATAGCCCACGATGAGGCACACATCTTCCTGCACTGGGAGGTAGAGGAGGCTGCCGTGGGTGCCTTGGAGTTGCACGACAATGGCCGAGTATGGGAAGACTCCTGTGTGGAATTCTTCCTCTCGCCCGATGGAGACGACGTCTATTACAATCTGGAGTGCAACTGCATAGGTACCGCCCTGCTGGGAGGTGGGCGCATGGGTACCGAGCGTCCTCATGGCAGTGCCACCACCGTGGCGCAGATACGCCGCTGGGCTTCCTTGGGTTACCAGCCCCTCGATCCCAATGAGGTCACTGGCTTCTGGCAGCTCTCCCTCATCATTCCCGTGCAGTGCTACTTCCTGCACCGTCTCACTTCGCTCAGTGGCCGTGAGATGCGGGCCAACTTCTACAAGTGCGGCGACCTGCTGCCCGTTCCCCATTTCCTTTCGTGGAACGCCATCGACACCCCCAAGCCCAGCTTCCACCAACCCGGCTTCTTCGGCAAGATTCGGTTTGAGTGATGTATCGGAGCCAAAACTATCCGAGAAACGTTTCTTGTGATCATCTGGCATTTCAGCGCAAATAGATGCCAGTTCTTTCTGCTCAGTCATCGTTATGACTGAGGTCATTCTCCCTTTCGCCTAAGGTCAGTCATGGTTAGGACGATGCTCAGTCATCACCGTGACTGAGTGGAAAGAATAACTATCTTATTTCCATGAGATGCCTATCTTTGGGATGAAATATGCCGAAAACACCTCACCGCTGTAAGTTTTTGTCCATTAGTAACTTGTGTGCGAAAGATGAGGTGTGAGGTGTTTTTGCTTTTATTCATCTGATAAATTTTGTCGAGAATTTTAAAATAGACTTCACACTTCACGGTTATCATGAAAAGGCATGTTCGTTATAATGTATCTAAGGAACAATGGGAACTGAGACTTCACGAGACTTCACACAGACTTCACCAGAAAGCGTGAAGTCTGTGTATATGCTGAATATCCGATATCTTATGAATCTTATATTGTTCTATCTTATGAGGTGTGAAGTCTTGTGAAGTCTCAACGATAGATTTCACGGTATAATAGTTTGTTAATCAATTATTTACATGATAGCTGTGAAGTCTCAAGCCAAAAACAAATTTTATATTTCATCAGGTATAAACCCAATGCGACGGCGGGGCTTTTCTTTCTTCGGCTTGGCTTGCAGCTCTGCAAGCGCTGTGGTAATGGCATCCAGCTGCATGCGGGTTGCTTCGTTGATGTCATTCTGATCACGAAGGATGTTGTTCAATTCGTTTCGTAAAGCCTGAATCTCAGCTCGTAGCTCTGCATTACTTTCTGGTAATGGAAAGGCAGACATTTGTCTTAGGGTAACAAATGCTCGCATGATTCCTATATTTACCTGAATAGCTAGTGAAGAATGCAACACACTGCTAAGCATAGCTACGCCGCTTTCTGTAAATGCTAAGGGGCGTTTGCGTAAACCCATCTTGATTGAATTGGAAGTCGCAAATTGCGACTTCCAATCTTCCATCTCCTTTTCTGTCAGTTGAAACATGAAATCTAAGGGGAAACGTTCTATATTACGTTTCACTTGTTCATTCAGACGCTTAGTCTCAACTCCATATAATTCTGCTAAATCACGATCCAGCATGACGCGCTGGCCTCGGATCTCATAGATTTTGTTCTGGATTAGTTCAATTTCATTCATTGCCGTTTTTATTTTAAAGTTTGCAATTCGCGGGCAAAGATAGTGCAGAAATCATTCCACACAAACTATTGCATGAAAATTCTGCCTTATTCTGGAGATATTCTGCTTTTAGTTTGGCATCACCTCCAACATGAGCATGCTGTAAACTCCCCCCCACGCGCCTATTACTCAATTAAACTCAGTTTAACTCAGTTATATACACACGCATATATAATTGCAAGACAGTAGTAACCCGACGAGTAAAACCTAGAGAAAGAAATCCCAACGAAGGCTCCGCAAAGCCTTGCATCGGGATTTCTTTCTTTTGTATTTTCACTTCTCTAGTTTAAAGAAACAATTGTAACCTTAAATAATCCTTTTGTTTATTAAGCTAAAGTCAGGAAGAGTTTTTCTTTCCAACAAATCTTTAATAGGCACATGTTTGAGTGAGGGTGTTACCTTAAAATAATCAACAACCATCTCCTTCCATGCTTCATAGAGTTTTGATTCGTTATAATTGAACTCCCAATACTCCTCAATATCCGAAATGATATCTACATCTGGATTTTCTAACAAACGCTTTATGGCATATTTACTCTTCAACAAACTTTCAACTATTTTTGGATAAGGTTTCATGAGAAGCTTTCCGTCTACACTTTTGATTTGACCGCCTGCGGAAAAGTTATCTCGCATGTTATAGCAAAGAAGAGAGTATCTGTTGCACATCCAGATTGAGATTTTTTTATAAGCTATGGTTCTCTCTTTGTCATCTCCAAACACAGAAGGAAAAAGTATCATTGACCTTATTCTTAGTTCATGTTTTAGATTATTATTCTGTTCATTGAAAATTGACAACGTTGGAGCTGAATTCTCTCCAAGCCACCAAGGCATTTCTTCTCTTCCTGCCTCTTTAGCTTTTTTTATGTAGTATCGTCTTAATTTGGCAAATTTCTCCTTTTCCTCCATAGTGCGGAAAACATCATAATCAGTTTGCATCTTAGAGAAAATGGTGTCTTTATCACTCAACTCCATGTCTATAAGATATCGAGGAGAATGGGTTACTGCTATGCTACTGAGGCAGTCTTGGTAAGGTTTACACTTAAATGCTGGAGGATTACTCCCCAAGCTCCCAAAAAGCATGTAAATTCGTTCTACAAATTCGCTTCGGGTTGATTCAACAATACTACTCCCTGTAGAAGTCCATTTGTCTTTTGTCGTTGATTTGACTTCTACACCATAAAATTGAGTTGTCATGATGTCAGGAAAGCTATGCCCAGCAACCAGTTTAATGTCACTAGGTAAAAAGGGGGTAGAGGGGCAAACATCTATTAGCAGTTGTTCAGTAATCTTCTCTAAATCGGATGGACTGCAATTCTTATAGAGTCTAGGATTGGCTGAAGAGCGTTCATTAAAGCATTTTTCAGCTTTACCCATGAACTCGGCAAAAGCTTTATCCGCCTCATGAATATCTCTTTCCCTGATTGTTATAATATGTTCTTCCATAATCAATAAAAGTATAAAGGCCAAACTTCTTCAAGTCTTTTTGCAATGCGATAGGCAAGAACTGGGGGAACAGCATTGCCAATTATTTTGTATGCACCAGAAGAGCTAAGAACATACCTTTGTTTGTCTTTTTCTTTCATGACAAAGCGATAGTCTGGTGGAAATGTCTGGATTAAAGCACATTCACGTGGAGTCAGGCGGCGCTCTTTCATGCCCATATTTAACTCATCTGTATGTTTGCCCCCGTGTTCTGCAGACAATCTTCTAAACTCGATATTGCCATGGTGTTCAGAGCGTATGGTAGGACCAATATTATCTAATTTAATCTCTACTTGCCCTTGGCTTCCATTAGATAGGAATTTGGCCTTAGAGTATATTTTCTGAGAAAGATCAAATGATTCCTCTGGCTCTCGTAAATCCTTCAAAACATCCTTTGTGAAAACAGGAGGTAATAAACTAAATGATTATCCGCAATTAGCCGACCAAAAATTGGGCTGAATCCTA
>CALAEY010000048.1 GCA_937891085.1 uncultured Prevotellaceae bacterium
AGAGCACAACACTTTTAATGTTGGGGTCTTGGGTTCGAGCCCCAAGCGGATCACCTCAGAAAAGGCAGCTATCACAACGATAGCTGCCTTTTTTTATTCCTCAATCTCTGCCTAAAAGAATCTCTAATTGATAAAGCGTGTATGTATATTCTTAGAATAAACTGAAATGAAAAAAAAATAAGAGAGGATTGTATAAATATGCACACACATATTACAATCAAAAAGGATTTCCATTATCTTTGCAACAATTAAAACGAAAAACAATATTACTATGAGAAACTTTGCATGGACTCTGATAGCCCTCTTGGGACTGGTGCTGGCATCTTGCGGCCAACAGGAAGTGAAACGCGGCGCAAAGGCGAAGCATGTGATTATGATAGGTATAGACGGCTGGGCAGCGAAAAGCATGGCGCAGGCTAACATGCCTACCGTAAAGGGCAAGCTGATGGCGGAGGGCAGCTATACGCTGGAGAAACGCTCGGTGCTGCCTTCGGCTTCGGCCATCAACTGGGCATCCAACTTCATGGGGGTGGGCACAGAGAGCCACGGCTATACGACGTGGGGCAGCAAGGTGCCTGAGATTCCATCGTCTGTGACGAATGAACATGGCATATTTCCTACTATTTTCTCCATACTGAAGGAGAAGCAGCCAGAGAGCAAGACGGCAGCTATGTTCGACTGGGATGGCATCAAGTACGTGATAGACACGCTGGCAGTGGATCATGTGTTGCAACTTGATCATGCAGGCTATGGCAAGGAGTTTGGAGAGGACTGTGGCGACCCATTGGACTATGTGAAAGAGGCCGTGAAGGTGATCAAGGAAGAGAAACCTACACTCTTTGCCGTGTACTTTGGCGGACTGGATGAGACGGGGCATACCTACGGATGGTACACGGAGAAGTACTATGCCTTCGAGACCATTCTAGATGAGTGCATCGCACAACTGATAGAGGCGACCAAGGAGGCGGGCATCTATGATGACACCATCTTCGTGCTGACAGCCGATCATGGAGGCATAGACAAGGGACACGGGGGCATAACGCTGGATGAGATGCTCTCACCGTTTATCGCCTATGGCAAGGGCATACGCCAGGGTTTCCAGATGACGGATGCCATGATGCAATATGACGTGGCTGCCACCGTAGCCTATATCTTAGGATTGGAAACGCCACAGGCATGGGTAGGAAGACCTATGACCAGTATTTTTGAAGATCAAAACAACTAAATAAGTATGATTGGAACCATCGTCAACACCGGCACCATCATTGCTGGAGCCATCATTGGGGCATTGCTCCATAGGGGCATCAAAGACAAATACAAGGAAGTGCTGTACACGGGTCTGGGACTGGCTTCGCTGGCCATAGGCCTGAATGCCACCATTACCAACTTTCCCAAGAGTGAGTATCCCGTGCTGTTCATCGTCTCGCTGGCCATAGGCGGTCTGGTGGGCACAAGGCTGGACATCGATGGGAGGTTCAAGGAGCTGGTGAACAAACGGTCCAAATCGGCCTCTCCGAATAAACTGGCTGACGGACTGGCTACAGCCATCCTGCTCTACTGCATTGGTCCGCTCTCCATGCTGGGGCCTGTGATCTCTGCCCTAAAGGGCGACCATACGTTCCTCTTCACCAATGCTACGCTGGACTTGGTATCGAGCATCGTCTTTGCCTCTACCTATGGCATAGGCATGGCCTTGGCTGCTCCCGTGCTGTTTTGCTGGCAGGGCATGTTCTGGCTGGTAGCCAAGATTTCTGCGTCTGCGATAAGCGATGCGTTGATGGCAGAGCTGCTGGTGGTAGGCGGACTGATGATCATGGGTAGCGGCTTGGGACTCTTAGGTCTCAAGGACTGCAAGACACTGAACTTGCTCCCTGCGTTGCTGGTGCCAGTGCTCTGGTTCCTGATACTCAGTCTGTTCTAATCTTCAGGATTTCTTCTTGAACTCGGCAGTGACCAACCACGCTCCGAGGAGCACCAAGACGGCTGCCACGGGCTTGTCCCATGTGAACACGTCCTGCCCGATGGCTATGGCTACCAATGAGGCCACTACTGGCTGCAGGTTGGTATACACGCTCACAGTAGTGGCGCGCAGGTACTTCATGGCGTATGGGATGAAGAAATAGCCCAGCACCGTGGCAAAGATCACGATGAATGCCATGCCTGCAATGCCCGACCATACCTCCGAACTCCATCCACCGCCATAGAGAACAGTCTGAGGGAACTCGTTCCAAGCGAAAGGCAGCACGGCCACGGTGGAGATGAGGAATACCCACTTCATCTGCGTGACGGCACTGTACTTGGCAGACACCTTGCGTGTGATGATGAGGTAGATGCACCAAGTGAGCAAGCTGAGCAGAGCGTAGAAGATACCCAGCAGGTCGTTGCTCCCAGCATCGGTCTGCCACTTTACAAAGACCATCAGAGCTGCGCCTCCGATGCCCAGAAGCACACCCAGCGTCTTGATAGGTGTGGTGCCTTCATGCAGGAACGGTATGGCCAGAAGCATGGTAACGATTGGCGTGAGGGTGGCTATCAAGGAGTAATAGACAGGACTGGTATAGTTGAGCGACCAAGCCGTGAGGGTCTGCGACAGCACAAAGCCCAGAAGGCCAGCCAGCAGGATTACCTGCAGGTCCTTACGCTCCACCTTCTCCTTAGGCAAGAAGGCAGCTATCGCCCAGAAGATGAGTGCTGCGCCTATGCAGCGGGTTGCCATATAGGTCATCGGGGTCACCCAGTCGTCCAGCAAGTACTTGGTCACAGGTACGCCCAATCCGAAAATCACGTTGGCGAGGATGATCGCCGCATGTCCATTAGCTCTCTTGTCCATGATATAAATCTTTTACTAATACATGTGAGGCATTCTCGTAGCCTTCCTCATAGGCTGCCATCAGGGCCTCCCACTGCTTCTGGAAGCGCATCTCCTTATCTACCTTGAAATTCTCCTTGCCCCTGCGCACACGTGCGTCGAGTACCTTGGCCACCGTGAGCTTGGAGATGTCCACAGAGGGCAGGTAGGTGCTTTCATTATCCTCTGAAAGCTTCTCGTGCAGCAGGTTCATCTCCATGAGCTCGTTGATAGACTGCTGCGTGAGGCGGATAGGTATCTTCCCTTCCTTAGAGAGTTCCAAGGCTGTATAGGGAGCCTCGCCTTCCTCGAACCGATGGGCCACCATGGAGAGGATGAGCAGGGAGACGAAATCGCTGTAGCGACGGCTGACGAGGCGGGTTTCTTTCTCGAAGTCGAACTTGGTGAGGTTCTGACTGGCATAGGTCAGCTCCACGCCTATGAGGCAGATGGTCCACGCCACCTGCATCCAGAGCAGAAAGAGCGGGAGGGCTGCGAAGCTACCATAGATGGCATTGTAGCGCGATACCCAGATCTGTCCGCTAATATATAGGTATTGGAAGAGCTGGTAGGCCGAACCTGCCAAGATGCCTGCTACCAAGGCGTTCTTGAACTTCACCTTGGTATTGGGGATGAAGATGTAGAGGCCCGTGAACATAAGCCATGTGAGCGCAAAGGGTGTCAGCTTCACGAAGAACTTGGCCAGTGGTCCTAAAAGCAGGTAGCTCTCTGCCTGATCGGCCAGGGTGGAGATGAATACGCTCAGACCCCCAGAGAAGAGGATCAGCAAGGGCATGACGAGCAGCAGGGCCAGGTAGTCTATGAACATACGTGACGGACTGCGGTCTTTCTTCACCATCCAGATGTTATTGAATGTCACCTCGATATTGTTCACCAGATTGAATACGGTCCAGAGCAACAGCACGATGCCCACCCCGATGATGATGCCGTTTCGCGTCTGCTCCAGATAGGAGTTCACGAAGCCCAGCACCGTCTGCACCACCTCCGTATTGTCGCCCAGCGCCATGGTGATCTGCTGCTCCACCAGGTCGTCGAGTCCGAATCCACGGGCAATGGCGAAGATGATGGCAAAGAGAGGCACCACTGCCAGCAAGGTGCTGTAGGTCAGTGCCGATGCCCTGACGGTGAGCTTCTGATTGAAGATGCCCCGCACAGTGATAGCCACAGCCTTCAGCACATTGAGCAGCAACGGTGGGATGCGTAGGTCATCTCCCTCCGTATAGTGCCACATATCCACTGTGAGGAACTTCCATATTTTCTGAATGTATATATTCATATGTCCTGTTATCAAGTAAATAAATCATCCATTGTCACTTCTTTTTGAACTATTCCGCTGTGCTTCCCATATGCTACCCCATAGGTACTCACCAAGGTCAGGTGTACGGTTTGTCTGGATGAAAGATGTTTTTTCAAGACCTCTATTCGATTCCTTAACTTCAGCTCTTCCTCCTTCCCTATGACATAGGGCATCTGGACAAATTTCATCTCGCAAAGGTTCACTACATTATCACCCCGCACAATAAGAAGGTCTATCTGAACCCCTTCTGCATCATCATCACCTTTCACGCTCCACGCCGACAGGGTAGCCCTCACCCCTCCGATTTCCAACGATCTTTTGATTTGCGTGATGTGCTGCCAGCAGACCTCTTCAAAAGCAATCCCATGCCACGACTTCATGATGTCCGAGGTAATATGGTTTGTCATGAAATTTGCCTCCGAAAGATTTGGCTCCACGTATTTGAGCCAAAAGAGACAAAAATTATCCACTAGTTTATAATATTCCACATTCGCAGACTTACCAAAAGGAGAATATCGGAAAACAAAGTCGCTTTCCACCAATGCAGAGAGCGTATCTGAGAGTCCTCCCCCCAAAGGAAGCTTGGTGCTTTTAGCAATCTCTTCACGAGTAAATCCGCTGTGGCGGGAAGCTAATAGACGAATAATTCTCTTACAATCCTCCGCATTGCTGAAGATGGCATTGAAAAGCCGATCGAATTCATCCTTCAGCCGAGGATTTCTGCCAAAGAGGATGCTATCCACGTTTCTTTCTAAGCTATAGCCTTTCTTGAAATAGCTCAGGTAGTAGGGGATTCCTCCAAATATCATATATGATTGAACGACATCGTAACGAGACATCTCCACCTGTTCGTGGGCAAAATAATCCTCGCATTCTTTCAAGGTAAAGGGAGACAACTTTATCTCGTCTGTAAGACGTCCATACAATCCTCCCTTGTTCCGAGAAAGATTACCTAAAATCCAAGAAGTAGCACTGCCGCAAACCACCAACATCAGGTTGTCACGACCACTGCACCATCCATTCCAGAAACTCTCGAAAGCAGGGAGAAAGCCTGAACGTGGCGTATCCATCCAAGGCAATTCGTCTATAAAGACAACCTGCCTGTCACCCTTGTCGAGTTTGATTAGCAACTGCTCCAACAGAAAGAAAGCCTCCATCCAAGACTTAGGCGTTTTATAACCCTCTAACCCCTGACTAAGCAAAGAATAATAAAAACTCTCTAATTGTATCTTCATGCGACCTCTCTCACCCTCTTGATTGACGGGCGAAACTCCTGTATGCTGAAAAGTAATGCGCCCCTTCAAGGCTTGCTTCACCAAAAAAGTCTTTCCAACTCGTCGCCTCCCATAGATGGCAACGAACTCAGGCCTATCACTCCTATAGAGTTTTTCCAGTTCCTGTATTTCTGTTTTTCTTCCTATTACCATATTCCGATTGTCATATTCTGCCGCAAATATAGCAAAAGATACCGATTCGGCAAAATAAAACATATTATATTCTGCCGCAAAATAGAACAAATGGCATTTTATCGGCCAAATATACCACACGTTATTCTGTCGAATCGCGTTGTTTTATTTGAGTAGTCAACTTTCATTATCTTTTAACACCATAATAAAGGCGACTTGCTCAATCCTGCAAGTCGCCTTTCCTAAATAGTACTACAATCCCGTTCGAATCATTCAATAGCTTTTAATTTACTCCCGAAATAACCACCCCAGGCAGCCTTGTATACTTCCAGAGAGTCTGAAGGGAAAAAATAGAGATTCTTTCTGAGAATTGCAACAACTCTCCCTTTTTTTAGGTTTTGCCATAGCACTTTCTATATTTATGCTGCCCATCCATTTCCTTTTTTCACCCCATGTTTGTGGATTTTATGCAGTTAATGTTTATCTTTGCAACCAAAATTCGTATTGTATGCCACTGAATCTACCCAATAAGCTACCAGCCATCGAGCTGTTGAAGAAGGAAAACATCTTCGTGATAGACCACTCCAGGGCTACACAGCAGGACATACGCCCACTGCGCATCGCCGTGCTGAACCTGATGCCGCTGAAGATCACCACGGAGACGGACCTGATACGTCTGCTCTCCAACTCACCCCTGCAGATAGAGGTGACGTTCATGAAGCTGAAGAGCCACACGTCGAAGAATACGCCCGTGGAGCACATGATGGCGTTCTATACCGACTTTGAGGAGATGCGCACGCAGAAGTACGATGGCATGATAGTGACGGGCGCCCCTGTGGAGCAACTGGATTTCAAGAAGGTGACCTACTGGGATGAACTGACGGCCATCTTCGACTGGGCACGTACGCATGTCACGTCCACCTTATATATATGTTGGGCTGCCCAAGCAGGACTGTACCACTTTTATGGCATCCCCAAATATCCGCTGGAGAAGAAGATGTTTGGCATTTTCGAACATCGGAAACTACAACCGCTGCACCCCATCTTCCGTGGGTTCGACGATGTGTTCTTCGTACCGCATAGCCGCCATACGGAGGTGCATAAGGACGATATCCTACGCTGTCCTGACCTCACGCTACTCTCAGAGAGTGGGGAAGCGGGCGTGTATATGGTGGAGGCCAGAGGGGGACGAGAATTCTTCATCACAGGACATTCGGAGTATTCGCCTCTGACACTGGATACGGAGTATAAGCGCGACTTGGGCAAGGGACTGCCTATAGAGATGCCACGCAACTACTACCTGCATGACCATCCTGAAGAGGGGGTGGTGGTGCGCTGGAGGGCGCATGCCAACTTGCTGTTTACCAATTGGTTGAACTACTTCGTCTATCAGGAGACGCCTTATAATATTGAGGATATCAAATAACCATCATGAAGGAGGTGCGTCCCATAGAACTGCTTGCGCCTGCCCGAAACTTGGCATGCGGCATAGAGGCTGTGAACCACGGGGCAGACGCGGTGTATATAGGTGCGCCTAAGTTCGGTGCCCGTGCCCAAGCCACCAATTCTGTGGAGGACATCGCCCAACTGGTGGCGTATGCCCACCTCTACAATGTGCGCATCTATGCGACGCTGAACACCATCTTGAAAGATGAGGAACTGCAGGAGACAGAGGCTCTGATCTGGCAGCTCTATCGCATCGGGGTAGATGCCCTCATCGTGCAAGACATGGGCATCACCATGCTCAACCTCCCCCCTATCCCCCTGCATGCCAGTACGCAGATGGACAATCGTAGCATTGAGAAGGTGCGCTTCCTCAGTGAAGCGGGCTTCCGCCAAGTGGTGCTGGCACGAGAGCTGACGCTGGAGGAGATCCGTGAGATCCATGAGGCTTGTCCGCAGACGGCATTGGAGGTCTTCGTGCATGGAGCGCTTTGCGTGAGCTTCAGCGGACAGTGCTATGCCAGTCAGGCGTGCTTCGGACGCAGTGCCAATCGTGGAGAGTGTGCCCAGTTCTGTCGCCTGCCCTTCCATCTGGAGGATGCCACAGGCAAGCATCTGGTGGAGGAGAAGCACCTGCTTTCCCTCAAGGACATGAACCAACTGGACCTGCTGGAGCAACTGCTTGATGCGGGGACTACCTCCCTGAAGATAGAGGGGCGACTGAAGGAGGCCGGCTATGTGAAGAATGTCACAGCGGCCTATCGGAAGCAGTTGGACAGCATCTTCAAGCGCAGGCCTGAATACATGCGGAGTTCGTCGGGTACCTCTCACCTCACCTTCGAGCCCCAACTGGAGAAGAGTTTCAATCGTGGTTTCACGCACTACTTCCTGCATGGGCGCACGCACGACATCTCCAACCCCAACACACCCAAGTCTATGGGAGAGCCTATGGGCAGGGTGAAGGAGCGTCACAGTGCCTTCCTGACGGTGGCAGGTCTGAAGCCTTTCCACAATGGCGATGGGGTGTGCTACCTTGACGAGCATGGGAAGCTGCAGGGTTTCCGAGTCAATAAGGTGGATGGCAACCGTCTCTTCCCCCAAGGGGAGGTGCCCAAGCTCTTGCCTCGCACCCAGCTTTTCCGCAACCAAGACCAGGAGTTCGACAAGCTCTTGGCACGCCCCTCTGCAGAGCGCAAGTTGCATCTGGCTTGGAAACTAGCTGAGACGCCTTTCGGATTCGCCCTCACAGCGACAGATGAAGATGAGCATAGCACCTCGCTGACGCTCCAGAGTCCCAAGGAACTGGCACGTACGCCTCAGGAGGACAACCTGCGCAAACAACTCTGCAAGCTGGGGAATACACCGTTTGAAACAAAGGCAGAAGATATAGAGTTGGCACTCACAGCCAACTGGTTCATCCCTGCCTCCACGCTCACGGAGCTGCGCAGACAGGTGATAGAAGAACTGATCAAGGTACAACGTATCAACTACCGCCAGGAAGTGGCTGCGTGGAAGCCTACCACCCATGCCTTCCCTGTGCAGGAGCTGACCTACCTTGGCAATGTGATGAACGCCAAAGCCGCTGCATTCTATCAGGCACATGGTGTGGAAACGGTTGCCCCTGCCTTCGAGCGTGAACCCGTAGAGGGGGCCACCGTGATGTTCTGTCGCCACTGCATCCGCTTCAGCATGGGGTGGTGCCCTAAGCATCAAGAGCGCAACACCTCCCTGAAGGAACCTCTCTATTTGCGAAGCATGGACGGACGACGCTTCCGCCTCACGTTCGACTGTAAGCACTGCCAGATGAAAGTGTCTTTAGAGAAGGAGGAGCGATGAAGAAAGCCTACTTACTGCTCGTCACCCTCCTGCTCATCCTCGTTTCCTGCGAATATCCCAAGCCCGCCTTCACGGAGGAAATGAGCGAGACGGCGCAAGACTCCCTGCGCTACCTGAACGACTATCACTTCACGCTGGATACCAACTTCGAGGTAATCACAGACTCCATCAACCTGGCTTGCCTGCCCCTGCAGGACTGCCAGAACATGGTGTACGAGGGTGATCTGGTGGTGGTGGCTGAGTTTGCCATCGACTCCCTGATGCCCAGAGACAGCATCTTGGTGAAACTGGCCCACTCCCAAGAGGTGCAGGGCTGGGTATATCTGAAGGACATCCGTCCCAACTTCCTGCCAGTGAACGACATATCCAATGCCATCCATGTGTTTGCAGACACGCACCTGAGCTACTTCCTCATCACCTTGGCGCTGTTTATCATAGCCATTATCGTGCAGGCGTTCCGCAGGCAGCAACTGAAGCTGATCTACTTCAACGACATCGGGAGTACCTACCCACTCTTCCTCTGTCTGCTCATGGCGTTCAGCGCCACGCTCTACGAGAGCATCCGCCATTTCTATCCAGAGACGTGGGAGCATTTCTACTACAACCCCACCCTCTCTCCGTTTGAGGTTCCGTTTATCCTCGCCGTGCTGCTGGTTTGTTTCTGGCTGTTCTGGGTGGTACTGATCGCTGCGCTGAGTGAGGCCTTCCGCCTGCTGAATGTCGATGCAGCCGTGTTCTATATCCTCGGACTGGCCTCTGCCTTGGTGCTCTGCTACCTCATCTTCATCTATGGCATGCGCTACTACGTGGGCTACGTATTCTTGGCAGGCTTCATCTTCCTCTTCTTCAGGCGCACCTACCAACTCATGAAGTCCACCACCTATAGATGTGGCAAATGCGGACACCCCCTTCGTGAAAAAGGCAGATGCCCGCATTGCGGTGCTATTAATAACTAAACTGTAATAATAAAAGTTGTATTTGTATCTGCGGTATATTTAGAATCTGCAACGCAGGTTGACTCCCACTTGCAGCGGATTGATCTGCTGACGGAACCCAATGCCACGGCTCTCGAAGTAGAAAGCAGTGTAGTCGCTGTCCAGTGCATTGTGAATCCACACATCCAGATTGATATCTCCCTTGCGGAAGCCTACCTGACCGTTCAGCGTGCCATAGAACTTCTGTGAAGCGTTGTTGTCCAGCGTCCAGTAGATACGGCCCTGACCAGTATAGTTGGCATTCAGCGTGATGTCATCGAGGAAGGAGCCTTCACGCAGGGCAATCACATACTGGCCTCCGAGGGTGAACGTATGCTTTGGCACGAAGGGCACGTAGTACTTCTGATAATCCATAGAAGAGGACAACATGGATCTACCTTCAAACTTGGCATAGGTATAGCCATAGTTGGCATTCACGCTGAAGGCGTCTGTCAGCTGTGCCTTGACGCTGGCCTCTGCACCATAGCTGGTGCTCTCGTCCTTATTCACTACGAAGCGGCCTAAGCCAGAAGGAGCAAACTGTGAGATCTGCTGGTTCTTAGTCTTCACATAGAACACAGCAAAGTCGGCCTGCAGGGTCTGCTTGGCATTGGTGAGGTGCGTACCTACCTCGTAGTTCCAAGAGGTCTCTGGCTTGTACTCGATAGATTCCGCTACATTATACTCCACAGCATGCGGGGTGAAAGCACCGCCTCCCATCTGCTCCATACGTCCGCCACTCTTCTCATTGATGGCACTGGTCATGTCGCTCGACATCTTGCTCTGGATAAGGTCGGAGAACATCTGGATGTTGTAGCCACCAGCGCGATAGCCCTTAGAGACAGAGGCATAGACATTGTTGCGGGCATTGAAGTCGTACTTCAGGGCGAACTTCGGAAGAAGCTGCCACGTGTCCTTGTGCAGCTTACCCACGAATCCGGGGTCTATCTGGATGCCCTTCAAGGCTGCCAGCATGCCCTGCATGGCAGGGATGCGCTCAAAGTCGGGCATCAGGAAGTCGAACGTGAGGTTGGTGGCAGAATTATAGTCTATCCACGTCTTCTCATATTCCAAGCGTGCCCCGATGGTGAACGACAGCTTCCCCGTGATGTCGAAGGTACTCTGATGATAGAGGGCCGTGTTCAGGGTTGGCGTATCAAACAGACCAGCTATCACGAAGTTGTTGTCCGTCACATCGAGGGCCATCGTTGGCATGCGCGGGTTCTGGTCCTTCAGGCGCTCAAACACGCTGTTCACATGGTCTTCGATGATCGTCTTCACGCCATCGCCCCAGAAGGTCACAGGAGCATCGGTCTTCAGCCACTCATAGAAGCCGCTGATGCCCGTGGTCCAGTGCCAAGGCAAGGTGGTGTTAGGATCCGACTTGAAGACGAACTCCTGCGAGAGCGACTTTCCGTTCTGCTTCTGGCGCAGGGTGAAGATGTCCTCTGCGGTATAGTCCTGATCCATGTTCATGTCGTCTTTCAGGAACTGGAAGCCTGTGATGCTGCTGAAGATGAAGCTGTTGGCTTGGTGCTCCAAGTTTAGGCCCGCATTCAGCAGGTTGCGCTTGTAGCTGCCCTCACGATTGTAGGCTATGATCCCCTTCTTCTCCCCTTGATTGTAGATATCAGTAGCCAGCCCCACTTCCTCGTAAGGATAAGCCCCCTGATCCAGATGCTCATAGCTCAGCGTAAAATCCAGCTTGGTATTGTCGCCTGGCAGGTAGATGGCACGCACACGCGCCCCGAACTCATCGCCATCGTCCACCTTCTTATTATTAAAGGTGTTCTTGAAGAAGCCCCCCTGATGGTCGTAGAAGAATCCGCCAGAGAAAGCGAACTTCTCGCTGATGCGGTGGTAGTGCGTGATGCTGGCCTTATAGTCGCCATAGGTCGCTGCTCCCAGCTGCAGGTCCGTACCCTGATAGTTGAAGGGCGACTTGGTATAGAGGCGTATCAGTCCGCCCATCGTATTGCGTCCATACAGCGTGCCCTGAGGGCCGCGCAGCACGTCCACACGCTCTATGTCAGAGAAGTTAAAGTCGAACGCATTCTTATTGATATAAGGTATATTGTCCACGTAGAGTCCCACAGCAGGCGTATTGATGCGTGAGCCGATACCACGGATATAGGTAGCAGTGGTCAGCTTCGAGCCGTAGGTAGGCATGTAGAGGTTGGGCACCATCGCAGAGACACCCTTGATGGAGTTCACGCCCTTGGTGCGCATCTCCAGCTGTGAGAAAGAGGTAGAAGAGAGTGTCTGCTGGCGCAGATACTGATTCTCTTTCGGGGTAGAGATCACCACCACCTCCTCGATGTCTCTCACTATCACACTGTCTATAGGCGTCTTCACGTCATCGGCTTGCACGGGGAGTGTGCCCAGACAGGTGAGCCCTATCAACATGGGGGAAAAAATTCTTTTCATCATCATAGTTTATTCATCCATTTTATTCGCTGGTGCAAAGATAGAGCACCCCATCCAGATATGCAATCCTCATTTGTGAGGATATTTCGCTTTTTTGTTTGTTTCTTCCATTTTAATTCCTACTTTTGTTGTACAGAAACCTAATAAGTCTAATATCAAATCAAACGCATGCTTATGAATAGATTTGCATTACTCCGATTACTGCTCTGCCTGGTACTGGGCACCGTGGTTTTCACTTCTGCACATGCCACCCACCGTAACTTTAAAGTTTCGGTCTATGTGAGAGCCTATGAGGTAGATAAGATGAAAGATGCCCAGTGGCTGGACTCTACGTGGAACATCATTTCCCGCCAGCTGGATGTGGACAAAATCTATCTGGAGACGCATCGCGACCTGCTCATCGTAGATGACACTACGCTGGAGAAAGCCAAGAAGTTCTTCCAGAGCAAGGGCATCGAGGTGGCTGGTGGTATCACCTATACCATCAATGAGTCTAATGATTTCGAGACGTTCTGCTACTCAGACCCAGAGCATCGCAAACTGGTGCAGCAGATTGCAGAACATACGGCCAAGCATTTCGATGAGTTCCTGCTGGACGACTTCTTCTTCACCAGCTGCAAGTCGGAAGCTGAGATCAAGGCCAAGGGCAACAAGACCTGGACGCAGTACCGCCTGGAACTCATGAACGAGGCTGGACGCAATCTGGTGGTTGGTCCTGCCAAGCGTGTGAACCCTAAGGTGAAGGTTATCATCAAGTACCCCAACTGGTACGACCATTTCCAAGGCTTAGGCTTCAACCTCGAATACGGCCCTCAGATCTTCGATGGGGTGTGGACAGGCACGGAGACGCGTGACCCTGCCAGCGCTCAGCACTTGCAGAACTACCTTAGCTACAACGTGATGCGCTACTTCGAGAACTTGGCTCCTGGTCGCAATGGTGGTGGCTGGGTAGACGCTGGTGGCATCAACATGAGCATGGACCGCTACGCAGAACAGTTGCACCTCACTGCCATCGCACAGGCCCGTGACGTGATGCTCTTCGCCTACAACCAGCTGATTGGTGTGGGTCTGAACGACAGCTTCCGTGGTCCTTGGCAGGGCACAGGCACCTCTTGGGACTATGATGAGATGCGTGCACCATTCAAGAATGGCAATGAGACCGTCACCCCTACCACGATGGCCCGTATCGCTGACGTGGTGCTGCGAAAGGCAGACAACCTGCTGGGACATCTGGGCAAGCCTATCGGCATCAAGTCCTACAAGCCTTTCCACGTGCTGGGAGAAGACTTCCTCCAGAACTATTTGGGTATGATCGGCCTGCCTATGGACATCTATCCTACCTTTGCAGAAGACCAGAAGATCTTGCTGCTCACTCAGCAAGCTGCTGGCGATCCTAACCTCATGGACAAGATCAGGAAGCAGCTGGACAGCGGACGCGATGTCATCATCACCTCCGGACTGCTGAAGGCCATCCCTGAGAAGATCGCAGAGGTATGCGAACTGCGCTGCTCTGACCTCAAGGCTATGGTCTACGACTTCGGACGCTATGGCCAGAGCAAGCGTGAGTTCATCATCCCACAGGTGCTCTACCAGACCAATGACAGCTGGGAAGTCATCAGCGCAGGCCGTCCGCTCACAGGCGGTGTGTCTGGTTGGCCTATCCTGCACAAGGCCCTCTACAACGGTGCCTACCTCTATGTGCTGACTATTCCTGACGACATGGGCAACCTGTACGACTATCCAGATGCTGCCCTGAACGAGATCCGTCGCACCATGAGCCAAGACCTCGACTTCTACCTCGAAGGTCCGTCTAAGGTGAGCCTCTTCATGTATGACAATCGCACGCTGATCGTAGAGAACTTCAACGATGAGCCTGTGAACATCAAGTTGGTGGCCAACGATGCCAGCATCACGAAGCTCACCAATCTGGAAGAAAGCGGCACCATCAATGCAGCTGTAGAGACCTCGCCTGTAGGCCGTAGGGGAACGCCAAGCCAAGTGAACAAGTTCTCCACGACCATCAAGCCCCACTCCTACATTGCATTCAAATATTAACATTTCAGGCTTCAGAAGTTAAATACTCTTATCGCGTTTAAACGTTCTGTTTCTCCCTCAGTCTAAATGAATAGAAGCGAGGGGGAAACCTTTTCAACCACCCCCTCTCAGAAGATTGACTAACGACATCAACTAAAAGAAAGGGTAAGGTTATGAAAAAGATTGTTTTTATGATGACATTGTTTGTGGCAATGGTGAGCCTGACTTCACTGCAGGCTGCAGAAAAAGAAAATACTCGTGCGACTCGCAGCGATGTAGCAGTGGAGCAGGTCACCAGCCGCATGGCACGCCAGTTGGCGCTCTCCGAACCGCAACGCATGGAAGTAATGGAGCTGAATATGAGGTATCACTACCTGTTTGAGGGCAAGGCCCCGATAGAGCTGAGTGACCGTGAGTACCGCAAAGCGTGGGACAAGTACGAGAACAAGCTGCGCCACATCCTGAGTGCCTCTCAGTTCACGCTCTACCTCTCCAGCCGCGGAGCCCTCTACGCAGACAGTCCACGCCCCAATGTGCATGTCACCGTGCCACGTCCACAGCCTGCGCCTCGCGTCACCGTGCCTCAGGGCAGAAACCGCCAGCCTATGGCAGGAAATGGACGCACGCAGGGCAATCGCCCACAAGTAGGGAACGGACGTTCTGGAAACGACAGGCCAAACATTGGCGACAGACGTTCTCGGAGCAATCCGCAGCAAAAGGGTGAAACTCCTGAAGTCAAGAAGGAGACCACCCCTGAACAGGAACCGATTTAAACAGCAAAAGCCCCAAGTCTTGGGGCTTTTCTGTTGTTTACTCCTACGTGCTTCGCAGCGCAGAGGAGATTTTAATTGTTGCATCTTTGCATTTTTGCATTTTTTAATTTACGGCTCCGCCGTATGCATTCTTGCATCTTAGCGTTCAAACGCCAACTGATTTCCTTGTAGTATCGCCTCCACCGGCACCTCTTCAGGCTTAATGCCACACTCCACGCACGTCATAGCGATGATGATGGGTTGCAGCACTCGGTAGCCCTCTGCCGTCTTTGGCTCTGGTAGGGGCTGCATGCCCGCCCTACCTGTGAGTTTTATCACTTGGTGCAGATAGCGTGCCGTGTCGTTACCATCCTCTGGAGGTGCCCAGCGGTGGATGATCTTGTACAGACAGAAGGTCTTACCAGCCCTCGTGAATGTCTCGTAGTACGTCTGCAAGATCTTCCATGCAGCGCGGTATCCCATTCCCATGGTTAGGAAGCACACAAACTCCCTGTCGTTCTGCTCTTTCGAGCGTCCCTGCTACTGACTCTTTCCATGGCGGATGTTCAGTGGATTATTGTTTCTTAGTCCTCTTGTTGTCATATTTTCAATTTTAAATTTTCAAATGTTACGGTGTTACGGCGTTACGGTGTCAAAGCATCATAACTCCAGTTTTTGTGAAACATGCTTTAGTAGTACCATTCTCTTTAAAGCTACCAGTCTTCTCCACCAGATGGTCATTTATCAGACGCTTGATTCTCATGCGGGCAGCAGCCTCACTATTCAGATTAAAGCAACGTTGAACATCTTCATAAGTGAATTCATCTGGTAAGAGGCAGAATGCCTCATACGTCTTTTGTCTGCGCTGCACATTCACGCTGGCATCACGCAGCTTATTGTCGAAATAAGCTTCTGCCATCGCTCCGAAGTAGTGCTTCTGACAGGCGAACT
>CALAEY010000049.1 GCA_937891085.1 uncultured Prevotellaceae bacterium
ATGGGGACTGAAGGATGAGTGCGAGCAAAACCGCATTATAGCCTACCTGTTTCAAGAACATTATCTTGATTGCGCCCGCTATTGTAAAGCCTTCGTCAACGATAAAATCAAATATCAAGGGTGGGGCAAACGAAAAATTCGCCAAATGCTTATAATGAAGAACTTGCCTCGACAAGATATAGCTAAAGCATTGACTGAAACCGACGAGCAACTGTATCAAACAACAATTGAGCGCGTACTCTCGCAAAAATATAAAACACTAAGCCCTGACGACCCGCACCGACAAGATAAATTATACCGTTTTGCACTTAGTAGAGGCTTTAGTTATGAGGACATTGAATTTTTTCTTGCGGGATAATTTTTGTTTTACTACTTTTGCACCCGCAAATTTTTTTACTAACTAAAATAATACATTATGAGTCAGAAGACATTAACTCCCATCAATGAGATGAAGAAGATTGTAGATGACATGGCAGTGGCCATCAGTGAGAAGTACCATATAGACAAGGTGGACGAGGGCATCATCTCACGGCTGACGAATGGTATCATCTCCGTGATGCTGCGCACCGCCACTGAGTTGATAGACCCGCAGACGGGCGAGGTCTATTCCGTGAAGCGCACGGCCATGATAGGGCTGCCAGAGCAGGTAGATATCTATGAGCCCGTGCCGCTGGATTGCATCTTCATCTCCGGCGTGAACGTGCCAGCCCTGAAGGTCATCTTCGCCAAGGTGCGTGAATACATCTTAAATAATATAGGCCGCTTCACCTACAACTACTGGTTTATCTTCCACAAGCTGCTGCTGGAGATAGGCCTGCTGGAAGAGGGCATATACAGCCAGCAGACCACCTTCAGGGAGTGGGTGGCACAGGTGTATGGGTGGACATGGGCCACGCAAGACTTCAAGCATGTGCAGCAGGGATTCAAGCACACCAAGACCGACCAGTGGAACGACCACACCGCCAAGGACCTGACCACCAGCCGCAACTATGTGACTATAAAAAACCAGCTGCGCTCACTGCTCCTCACAGGTGAGGGTAGCACCACCGCCTATGCACCTGCCATAGTGAAAGAGGGGCACTATCTGGACTACAAAATGCGCTGCAAGGTGTAGCCAGTGCACCTGCCCTGTGCACCTCATGGGTGAACCTATATGCACCCCATGCACCACTTGGTGTGTGGGGTGTTTTTTTTCTTGGCTGCCCGCTATAGACGCACTACTTTTGTCACGTCAATACGGCCGTGACGATTAAAAATTCAAAAATGCAAAGATTCAAAAATGCAAAGAAATTGAAAATTGAAAATTAAAAATTTAGAGAAGTATGTTTGAATTACTATTGAAACGAAGTATGCGGGATGCCGACTATACAGAAGGGAGGCTCTACAGCAGGACAGACAACACAC
Organism: uncultured Prevotellaceae bacterium; assembly: GCA_937891085.1. Classification (GTDB taxonomy): domain Bacteria; phylum Bacteroidota; class Bacteroidia; order Bacteroidales; family Bacteroidaceae; genus Bacteroides. Next base: position 1,405 of record CALAEY010000049.1, read on the forward strand.
GGGGCTGGACCTACCTGATGGACACGCTGGAGCCGCACGCCATAGACTGGCAACGAGAGAAGAAGATCATGGGGCGCACTGCCATCCCCGAAGGACAATACAACATGAGGTTCACCACCTCGAAGAAGTTCGGTGACATGACGCCCTACGTGCAGTGTGTGCCACACTTCACCGGCATCTTGATGCACCCGGGCAACACCGTAGCCGACACTCGCGGCTGCATCTTGGTGGGCATACGCGATGAGCATCATCACGGCACGCTGGTGAGCTCCCGCCACTGCTTCGAGATGCTCCAAAGCCTGCTGTGGCAGAACACGGGGCCAGCAGGGCGGTGGAAGTTGAAGATTAGTGGATAGTGGATAATTGACCATAATTCACAATTCATAATTTATAATTTATAATTCATAATTGAATACAATGGTAGATTTTGAGATTACAGGCGTGATTCGCCAGATTGGTCCTCTGCGTGAGGGTGTGAACAGTAAAAGTGGGAAATCGTGGTCCCGACGCACGATAGTGATAGATCAGCAAGAAGATGGCGAGGAGCAGGCCAGTGTGAGCTTCGACCTCCGAGGCGATCGTGCCTTGCAGGTGAAGTGGAAAGACCTGCCGCTCACCGAGGGCATGCCAGTCACCGCCCACCTGGGCTGCCACACCCGCCAAAGCTCCGTCACCGGCACGTGGTGGAACGAGATGTACTGCTTTAACATTGAACGTTAAACATTAAACATTGAACGTTAAACATTAAACATTAAACATTAAGCGTTAAACATTCTGGTCCGACCTCACTGGAGCAGCGTGAAGAAATGGAGTATCTTTTTCCGTTAAGAGCGCCGCACCAATTAGAGCCCCGAAGGGGATCGTCTTGCGGCGCTTAGGAAAAAGGTGCTACATTTTAGCTGCGGAAGTGCAGTCGGCGAGTTTTCTTTTTGGTTCTTTTTCTTTTGCTCGTGCAAAAGAAAAAAGAACAAGTAACTTAAAAAAAAGCATTATGAAAATAACAGTAGAAATCAATGAAACACTGGTAGCGGCCAAGATAGGACGCTGCCTCGAAGGCTCCCTCCATATTATCAATGAAACCGAAGGCGAGTTCCACCCCTACAGCCGCAAGGCTAAGCAACAAGGCTACAAAGTGAAGAAACTCCGTACGCAGCACGGCTATGCCAACATAGACCCCGACGGTGCCACCCTGCACCTGCGCTGCCTGCATAGGGAGAACATCTCCATAGACGTGGCCTTCGAAGATGAAACATGGCAGGCTGCCCAGTTCATCAGAGAAGAAACCAGAGCGTGATAAGTTATCAGAGAAACATTCAAGGGGCTGCATTGCCATGCGATGCAGCCACCTTCTGGCACATCACCGACTCACGTAAGGTGAGCGACATCTGCCAGCAGATAGACCAAGTGGTGAACGGCCCCACCAGCGACGGCCGTAGTTACGAACAGCAAACCGAGGAAGAACGACGCACCCGGCACGACCAGGCAGGCCTGCTCAAGAAGCAGCTGCCCAGCTTCTGCTTCATGGCCACCTTCCCCAGCGAGCGGCGACTGAAGAGCGATGCCGTGCCCACAGGACTGGTGATGCTCGACGTAGATGGGATGGATCAGCCGCGCCAGTGGTACGAGCAGCAAGCCTTCACGCCCCAGCGCCTGGGGGAGCTCGGCATAGACTACATGGGGCAGACACCCTCCACCCGCGGCCTGCGCGTGGTGTTCAGAGCGCAGAGCGCCGACATAGCCCGTGAGCAGCAACGCATGTCGGTCCTGCTGGGCGTGCCCTTCGATCCTGCCTGCAAGGACCTCTCGCGCATGAGCTTCGCCGTGCCCCGCAGCTATATCTTCTACCTGAATGAAGAAATGTTTACCATTGACAATTCACAATTCACCATTGACAATTCACAATTGACTCCCTCCTCCCTTCGGGATACCCCCTCTTGTGAAGAGGGAGAGTCGTGCCGCGACCAAGCGAGCAAAGCGATGTTGCATCCCATCGCGCAGCCTAACATCGCGCGGCAAAATTGTGAATTGTCAATTGTGAATTGTCAATTGAATTACCACGGCCTGCCATACGCTGCCATCATCGACAAGTATTGGGAACTGTTCAATGATGGGAAGAAACCCTACAGAGGCGACCGCAACCTGCTGACCTTCGAGCTGGCTGTGAACCTATGCCACATCTGCGGCATGGACGTAGACTGGCTCATGCAGGTGATACCCTGCTATGACGACTTCCCCGTGGAGGAGAAACGGCAGACCATAGTGAACGCCATAGCCCAGGCACGCCGCGCAGAGGAAGAGGGGCATGGCGGCATGCCCTACCGCCTGAAGCGCGTGCTGGAAGCCCTGAGGCCGCAGCCTGCCGCCACGGAGCAGCCAGTGAGACGGAAGAAGCCGTCTGACGACCAAGCCGATGAGCAGCGGCAGAAGCAAGCCGCCGACTTCGAGCGCCGACTGCTCCTGATAGACCTGCCCATAGGTCTGAAGGAGAGCATCGCTGGTGTCCCCACGGGCTTCGTGCTGCCAGCCCTCTGCGCCGCACTGCCCATAGCCGCCGCCTATGCCACACACGTGACCTATGTCTACTGCGACGGAGACTGGCACCGCCTGAACCTCATGAGCGTGATAGCGGGCAGGCAGGCCAGCGGCAAGAGCGTGGCCAAGGGCGTGGTGGATGTCTGGTGCCGACAGATGGAGGCCAGCGACGCAGAGGCCAGACGTGAGGAAGAGGCGTGGCGACAGCGCAAGAAGAACCGCAAGGCCAACGAGAAGCTGCCCGACGAGCCGCAGACCGTGGTGCGCGGCGTGCCAGTGACCATCTCGTGCTCCACGCTGCTGAAGCGCCTCAAGCGCAGCGGCGGGCAGCACCTCTACAGCTTCGGCGAGGAGCTGGACACCCTCTACAAGACCAACCGTGCCGGCTCGTGGAGCTCCAAGTATGACTGCTACCGCTATGCCTTCGACAACGCCTGGTGGGGACAGGACTACAACAGCGACCAAGCCGAGAGCGGCAAGGTGAGCGTGGCCTACAACTGGACCATTCTGGGCACCTACCGCTCACTGCGCAAGTGCTTCAGTGCCGACGAGGTGGAAGACGGACTGGTGGGGCGCATCATCTTCTGCGAGATGCCCGACAACCGCTACCGTGAGATGCCGCACTACCGCCGCATCACCCCGCAGGAGGATGAGCGCATACAGCAGGCCGTGAGGCGGCTCTCTGAGGCCGAGGGCACCTATGAGCTGCCGCGGCTCAGCAGCGCCATAGAGGCCTGGGCTGCACAGCGCCGACTGGAGAGCAGCCGCGACGACGACGAGGTGAAAGACACCTTCTACAAGCGCAGCGCCGTGATAGGCATGCGTGCAGGGGTGCTCTTCTACCTGCTCTCTGACCACCCAGAAGGGGGCGGCGAGGGCAGTGACGTGAGTGAGGCCTGCCTGGACTTTGCACGGCTGGTGGCCGACTTCACCCTGTGGTATCAGAGCAGTCTCTTCGGCGAGGTGCTGCTCACCGAGGCCGCCGATATGGAGAGCCGCTGCGTGCGCTACACGGCCAACAAGCGCTTCTTCGACGAGCTGCCCATGCAGTTCAGGCTGGAGGACGTGCTGGGGCGCCGTGGACTGAGCAAGAACGAGGCTGCCGTGCGCACCATGCTCTGGCGCTGGCGTAAAGACGGCTTTGTGACCTATGAAAACGGCACCTACAGCAAGAAAATGTCACAATAAGTCACAATAAGAAAATCACTCGCACATACATCGGTGGAAATTTCTTAGACTTTTCTGCCGATGTATGATTTTTTATTCCTAACTTTACACCAAATATGGACTTTATGGAACAGAATACTTCGGATATGACCCTTTGGCGCGGCCAACTGCTGCTGGATTACGTGCCCAGCGTGAACTGCGCCATGCTGCTGGAAGGCACACCGCTGCTGAACAAACTCACACTGGAAAACGACGACACTGCCGACTGGCAGCAGGTAGAAGTGAGCATAGAGGGCGAGCACATGGAGCCCAGCGAGTGCACCTTAGACATAGTCTCTATGGGTACGCGCGCCGAGGCCGACGTGAAGTTGGCCCCCAGCTTCGACCACCTCACACACCTCACGGCAGAGGAGCAGACCACCTTCACCGTATGCGTGCGCATAGGTGGCACGCTGGTGTGGAAAGAAGACCACCCCATCACGCTGCAGGCCTTCGACCACTTTGCCTTCGACTTCAGCCAGAAGGCCGAGCCCGCTACCAAGCAGACCATCTGGGAACGCAAGCTGCTGGACTTCTCGCTCCGAAACAACCTGCTGAACACCAAGCTGGGGAAGCGCGTGATACCATTCGTCTCCTTCGAGATAGACCAGCTGGAAGACCTGCTGCAAGACGGTGACACCTACCAAGTGCTGCCATGCCCACTGGAAGGACTGAAGCCAGAGGGCGGCATGTACGACTCTGCCCTGCAGGCTGCCAGCCTCAAGGAACTGGTGGTGGAGCAGCAGAAGCAAGACAAGCTGGTGTCTTACCTCAGTGATACGGAACTGAAGAGCGCCCTGAAATACATCTACCGCACGGCCCGCACCTCGATGGAGGAGAACGGTGCCAACAGCCTCTTCATGGCTCTGGGCATGCTGCGCTGGTATGAGAACGACAAGAGCATACAGCCGCGCTTCTCACCCATACTGCTGCTGCCTGTAGACATCGTGCGCAAGGGTGGGGCCACGGGCTATGTGATCCGCAGTCGTGAAGAAGACATCATACTGAACACCACGCTGGTGGAGATGCTGCGCCAGGAGTTCCGCATCAACCTGGGCGTGATGAATCCGCTGCCTACAGACGAGCATGGCGTAGACGTGAAGCGCATCCTCGCCGGCGTGAGGCAGGCCATCGCGGGGCAGAAGCGGTGGAACGTGCTGGAGGAGTCGATGCTGGGACTCTTCTCGTTCAGCAAGTTCGTGATGTGGAACGACATCCATACCAGTGCCGACAAGCTGAAGGACAATCCTGTGATAGCCACCCTGATGGAGCAGCAGCTGAAGTGGCAAGACCAGACGGAGCCTGTAGATGCCCGCCTCCAAGACAAGGAGGTGGAGCCCAAGGCGTTTGCCATTCCGATGGATGTAGACTCCAGTCAGATGGAAGCCGTGGTGATGAGCGGCGAGGGCAAGAGCTTCATCTTGCACGGCCCTCCTGGCACAGGAAAGAGCCAGACCATCACCAACATGATAGCCAACGCCCTCTATCAGGGCAAGCGCGTGCTCTTCGTGGCCGAGAAGATGGCGGCCCTGAGCGTGGTGGAGAAGCGACTCACCAAGGTGGGGCTGGAGCCCTTCTGCCTGGAGCTGCATAGTAATAAGGTGACCAAGCAGCACTTCCTCAGTCAGATGGAGAAGGCGCTGAATGCCGTGCACATCGCTAAGAGCGAGGACTTCGAGAAGACCTCTGCAGCGCTCTTCGAGCATCGGAAGAAGCTCATCAGCACCATGGAGGCCCTGCACCGCAAGCACCAGAACGGCTTCTCGCTCTATGAGTGCATCTCTGGCTACATGGCCCTGAAGAACGAGGAGCTGGTCTATGGGCTCCCATCACTCGATGAGGTGACACCAGAGAAGATGACGGCATGGACCGAGGCGCTGGAAGCCCTCGATACCATCTTCGAGATAAGCGGCCATCCGCACAACCACCCGCTGAGTGGACTGGAGCCCAAGGATGCCCGCAAAGAGCACCTCGACAAGCTGCGTGAGCTGCTTCCTACCTATGCCGAACGTCTGACAGATTTTGAGCGGGTGTGGGGAGAGAAAGGAGACTACTATGACAACCTGACACTGGGCCTTTACCTCTCTTTCTACAAGGAAGATTATGACAGCCTCACGGCCCATGCCAAAGACAGCATCCTCAGCGAGAAACCACAGCTGCTGCGTGACGAGATGGCGCAGATCAGCCAGAAGTGGTTCCTGCCACGCTTCTTTGCTAAGCGCAGCTTCATGGGCCGCATAAAAGCCATGGCTCCTACGGCTACGTGGGACGGTATGGACTACTTGATAAGTGAGCTTGAAACCGTGCAGCAGGATAAGGCGCGCTTGGTGAAGAAACTGGGTGAAGACAGTGCTTTAGTAAAAAATCCTAATGGAAAGGAAGTCAGTGACTTGTTGGATGCCTACCACGCCATGATGGAGGTAGGTAAGCAGGTGGATGAGCTGGCTAAAGTCCCACTGCCATCGAGTGAGGTGGGCACCTATATCACAGACGCTGCCCAGCGCTGGCTGAAGCACTACGACGACCTGAAGGAGTGGTGCCAGTGGACCATGAAGAAGCATGAACTAGAAGCACAGGGGCTCTCGGGAGCCGTGTACTACATAGAAAAGCAGTATAAGAGTGGTGCTGATGCGGCACTGGCCCTGAAGCGTGGGCTGTATCACCAACTCACGTTGAAGTTGGTCGATGCCGACGACGACCTGCGCATGTTCAACGGCCTGCTGATGGAAGACCTCATCAAGCGCTACCGCCAAGAGACGAGCAACTTCCAAGAGCTGACCAAGAAAGAGCTCTACTACAGGCTGGCATCCAATGTGCCCTCACAGACCATGGAGGCAGCAGCCACCTCGGAGATGGGCATCTTGAAGCGCAACATCGCCAATGGCGGGCGCGGCATGAGCATTCGCAAGATTATGGACCAGATACCTACGCTGCTGCCCAAGCTCTGTCCGTGCATGCTCATGAGCCCCATCAGCGTGGCACAGTTCATAGACCTCGATGCGCCTAAGTTCGACTTGGTGATCTTCGATGAAGCGTCACAGATGCCAACCAGTGAGGCGGTGGGTGCTATCGCACGTGGCAAGGCATTGGTAGTGGTGGGCGACCCTATGCAGATGCCCCCTACGAGCTTCTTCGAGACCTCGATGGTGGACGAGGAAGAGGCAGAGCTGGACGACATGGACAGCATCCTCGACGACTGCATCACGCTCTCCATCCCATCACGCTACCTCACGTGGCACTATCGCAGCAAGCATGAGAGCCTGATAGCCTTCAGCAACGTGCAATACTACGACGGCAAGCTCTACACCTTCCCATCGGTTGACGACAGGGTGTCGAAGGTCAGCTTGGTGCAGGTGGACGGTACTTACGACAAGGGCAAGACACGCAGCAACGCGGCCGAAGCCAAGGCCATCGTGGCAGAGGTGATACGCCGCCTGCAAGACGAGGAGCTGAGCAAGCTGAGCATTGGCATCGTCTCCTTCAGCAAGGTGCAGCAGAACCTGATAGAAGATGTGCTGACCGACGAACTGGCGAAGCATCCAGACCTGGAGGCGAAGGCCTATGGCGGGGAGGAGCCTATCTTCATCAAGAACTTGGAGAACGTGCAGGGCGATGAGCGTGACGTGATACTCTTCTCCGTGGGCTACGGACCCGACAAGTACGGCCGTGTGTCGATGAACTTCGGACCGCTCAACAACGAGGGCGGTGAGCGCCGCCTGAACGTGGCCGTGTCGCGCTCACGCTACGAGATGATCATCTACTCCACACTGCGGGCAGAGCAGATAGACCTCCGTCGCAGTCAGGCTAAGGGCGTGATAGGACTGAAGAAATTCCTTGAGTTTGCCGAGCGCGGCATGAGCGCCATCCCTGCCATCAAGGCCGTGGAGCAGAACGAGAGCGTGCTGATAGGAGAGATAGCCGCAGCGCTGGAGCAGCGCGGACTGAAGGTGGACACCATGGTGGGCAAGAGCAACTTCAAGGTGGACATCGCCGTGCTGAACCCCGACAAGCCCGACGAGTATATGCTGGGCATCCTCTGCGACGGAAAGAACTACTACGAAACCCCAACCACACGCGACCGCGAGATCTGCCAGCCCAACGTGATGCGCATGCTGGGTTGGGATGTGATGCGCGTGTGGGCAGTAGACTGGTTCGAGAACCGTGTGAAGGTGATAGACCGCATCCTCCAGCGCGTGCAAGACCTCAGGCATCCAAAGCCTGAGAAGGAAGAGACGCCAGCGAAGAAGGCCGTAAAGATGGAAGCCTTCAAGGCAGAGGAGCCTGCCGTGCCAGTGGTGAAGTTCAACCTGGCCGACGAGAAGGTAGAAGCCCCCGTCAATAAGTATGTGGCTCCTTACAAGAAAACTGCTGTGAAGATCTACACATCTGAAAAACCTGCCATGCAGGTGCTGAAGACGAAGACCAGCAGAGAGCGTATGAAGCAGCAACTGAGGAACATCATCATGGCTGAAGAGCCCGTGAAGGCCAACTATGTCTGCAGAACCTTGGCGAAGCTCTGGAACGTGCCCCGCATCACGATGGAGTTTCAGACGATGGTCGATATGGAGCTGGATGCCTTCTTCGAAGACCCACGCTTCAACGGCGAGGAACGCACCTATTGGATAGACCACCTGAAGTGGCGCAAGTGGCGCTATTACCGCCCTGAGTCCGACCGCGACATACAAGACATCCCCCTCGTGGAGCTGATGAATGCCGCCCGCTATGCCATCGAAGAGCAGGTGTCTATGCAGCGTGTCGACCTGAAGAAGACGGTCAGCAAGCTGATGGGCTATGGCCGTCTGGGCACCCGCGTGGACGAGGCCATAGAGGCAGCCATCACCATCCTGCTGCAAGAGAACTGGCTGACTGAGAAGGACGGCATGATGAGTGCCTCGCACCCAGAGTTTTGGGACTTTGTGGATATGGAGGGGTAGGTTAGAGCTTAGAGTTTAGAGCTTAGAGTTTAGAGCTTAGAGTTTAGAGTTTAGGGTTTAGAGTTTAGAGTTTAGGGTTTAGAGTATTGTTATTAAATTAATATATGGTTATGAGAAAAGGATTTTTTAGAAGCCTGCTGTTGGCAGGTGCTTTGTTGCTGAGCTTGAACCTTTCGGCACAGCAAAACAACAATGACAATAAAACTTGGGCCAACTATGAAAAGTATGCTGCTGCCAATGCAGCCCTCACCACAAGGCCTGTGGCGGTGTTTATGGGTAACTCCATCACGGAGAACTGGGCACGCATGCATGCCGACTTCTTCACGGAGAACAACTATGTGGGCCGTGGCATCTCTGGCCAAGTGACGGCACAGATCTTGGCACGCTTCCAAGCTGATGTGGTGGATCTGCATCCTAAGGTGGTGGCCATTCTGGCTGGTACCAATGACATCGCGCAGAACCTGCAGTACATCGATCTGGAGAACATCGCACAGAACATCTTCTCCATGTGCGAGGTGGCTAAGGCCAACAAGATCAAGGTGATACTTTGCTCCGTGCTGCCTTGCACCATCTACCAGTGGCGTAAGGAGCTGGGCGATCCATCCGACAAAATCGTGGCGCTGAATGCCATGCTCAAGGCCTATGCAGAGAAGCATAAGATCACCTATCTGGACTATCATAGCGCCATGAAGGATGAGCACAACGGCCTGCCACAGAGCATCTCCCGCGACGGCTGTCACCCTACGCTGGAAGGCTATGCCATCATGGAACCTATGGTGATGAAAGCCATCAAGAAATTGGCTAAGTGAGGTGTAGTGTCACAATAAGTCACAATAAGAAATTGTGTTCACATAAAATAGGCAGGGGTTGTAGAAAACTCCTGCCTATAAATTCATTATTAACCATTAAAAATAGAGGCCCTTATTTGAGCAGTCTCTCCAGATTGTCCTTGCCCCAGAAGTAGTAAACTATTAAGCCAATCCAGCTGGTAGCCAGCAAGAGGATAGCCACTAAAATCTTCACGATGGGGTTGATGTTCCATTTCAAAATGTCAAGCACAGCCTTCACTGCGAGGATGACACCGATCAGCCAAATAATAAATCCTAACATAATTCTTTGTTTTAAAAGTTACTAGTGCAAAGTAAATAATAATCACGGAATATAGCAAGAGGAAAAAACATTTTTTTGAGATATGATGAATTATTGGTATCTTCGCTGAGAATTAAAACAACAGACTACTATGAATTGGGAATATAGACAACCTGTCAGAATCTTATTTGGGAATGGGATGATAAAGCAACTGCCTAAGGAAATCATCGGCTTTGGCGGCAAGAGGGGACTGCTTGTCACCTCGCCTTCGTTTGTGAAACGAGGCATGGCGCAGCAGATCGTGGCAGATGCAGACGGACTCCTTGTGGAGGTGTATAGCAGTGTATCGGCCAATCCAGACGTGAAGGAGTGCGATGCCTGTGCGGATGTGCTGAGGACGCTGAAGTGCGACTTCGTGGTGGCGCTGGGCGGAGGCAGTGTGATGGACTGTGCCAAGGCGGCTGCCACCATCTGCCTGACTGATGAGCAAATCACAGCGTATGTGGGAACGGGCAAGGCCGTGCCTCAAGCCCATCTGCCCATCATAGCCGTGCCTACCACAGCAGGCACTGGCAGTGAGATTACCAGCGTGTCTGTGCTTTCTGACCATGAGCGAGGGGTGAAGGCTGCCTTCAGCTCCGATGGATTCTATCCCGCTTTAGCGATTGTAGATCCAGAGCTGACCTACACCGTGCCTCCCTATATGACGGCCTGCACGGGCTTCGATGTGATCTGCCATGCCATTGAGGCTTATTGGGGTGTGCATCACCAACCTCTGTGTGATACATTGGCTGTGCGAGCGCTGAGTTTGGCCTTAAGGAATCTTGAGAAAGCCTATCATAATCCGACTGATGCCGAGGCTCGTGAGAAGATGGCAGAAGCCTCTGTCACAGCAGGTTTGGCCTTTGCCCTGCCTAAGACTTCAGCCCCTCATGCCTGCTCTTATCCGCTGACCAACTTCTACCACATCCCTCACGGCGAGGCTTGCATCCTCACCATGAGCCACTTCATGCGCTTCAATGCCTTCAACGGAGCAGGAGAGCGGGTAGATGGCTTGGCACAGTTGGTTGGCTTCCCCAATGCCGATGCCTTGGCGAGTGAGTTGGAGCGTATGCGTCAAGTCACGGGTATGCGCATGGATCTGCGCGACCTGCACTTGGATGGCGAGCAGTTGGAGCAGTTGGTTCAAGCCAGCAAGCATCCCAATCTGCTGAACAACCCTGTGCCAGTGACAGAAGAGTTCCTGCGCATGATGTATCGCAGCATGCTATGAGTTTGGGGCTATCAATAAAATGAAGAGGACATGTCAATGACACGTCCTCTTTTTGATTTATTATCGCTTCAATGATTGTCAGAACAAAGTACTTATCAAGACAGCCTTCTCACCCTCATAGAATCTTGCGGGAGTGATAGGGTGGTACATCAGTTCTGCGTACTTGAATAGTTGAAGAGCTGCAAATTGATGGTCCTTGGAGAGGCATACTTCCAACTGCACATTGCCTATGGTGACACTATTGATCTTGCCAATTTCTTTGACAGCTTCTTCCAACTTGTCTTCTGGGCTATTGAGCATTTTCTCTATCCGCTTGCCCAAATCTTGATTGAAGTCATATGTTTTTACGTCAATAGGACTCATGGTAGGGGTGTAGATACCCGTCTGCTTCAGCCCGAAGAATGATTTTTTGATAGCGACATGAATATGTCCTGAGACGGCTTCCCCCATCTCTAAACTTTTTATACTCGTCATATTGTTTTTCTTTTTAGTGAATAATAGATGGACTGCTCATCTACAGAGCGGTAATAAAGAAAAACAAGGCAACTAACGAAGAATGTGCCTCAAGGCTATCACATAATAGCTGCAAGAGGCAGCCCGCAGAGAGAAAGCAGTGAGGGAACTTATCTCTCGATGGGAAAACTTGTGAATAGGTTGTTTGATAAATGAGTAAAAAAGAAACTTGCCTGCTAAGCGTATCTTGGAGCCAAGTGGCTGTATGATGCGCTGCGGGCGTGTGTTACAAATGCGGTAGAGGTTGCTTAGATCTGTAAGAATAGCAGAAGAGTAAGGTTGCTCCTGCTTGCTCAAATCAGTTAGTCCGTCTGTACGATGTGCTTGTGCTGTCTCGTCTAAATAATGCGCCATGCTTTCTGCCACTCCTCCTGGCAGGGAAGAAGTGCCATCTTCAGCCCATCCAAAGGTCAGGAAGAGCAGCAGAAATGCAAAGCGCAGAAACTTTTTCATTCCTTGATATCCACTACAAGGTTGAGTTCATCCAGCTGCTTCTGCTCCAATGGGGCAGGGGCATCGAGCATCACGTCGCGGCCACTGTTGTTCTTTGGGAAGGCGATGCAGTCGCGGATGCTGTCGAGACCCGCGAAGATGCTTACCCAGCGGTCGAGTCCATAGGCCAAGCCTCCATGAGGAGGTGCGCCATACTTGAAGGCATTCATGAGGAAGCCGAACTGCTCCTCAGCCTTCTCTGGGGTGAAGCCAAGAATCTCAAACATCTTAGCCTGCAGCTTAGGGTCGTGGATACGAATAGAACCACCGCCAACCTCTACACCATTGCATACCATGTCGTAGGCATCGGCACGCACAGCAGCAGGATCGGTATCAAGCAGGGCGATATCCTCGTCCTTAGGATGCGTGAACGGATGGTGCATGGCCATGAGGCGGCCTTCCTCCTCGCTCCACTCGAACATAGGGAAGTCTACCACCCAAAGCAGGGCGAACTTATTCTTGTCGCGAAGGCCGAGCTGGCTTGCCACTTCCAAACGAAGTTCGCAGAGCTGCTTGCGTGTCTTCATCACATCATCGCCGCTGAGGATAAGAATCAAATCGCCAGGCTCGGCACCAAAGGCAGTCTTCATCTGCTGCAGCACCTCTTGGGTGTAGAACTTACCCACACTTGATTTCACATTGCCATCGGCTTCTACGCGGGCATAGACCATGCCCTTGGCACCTATCTGTGGGCGCTTCACAAACTCTGTGAGAGCATCCAGCTGCTTGCGGGTATAAGTGGCAGCCCCCTTGGCGCAGATACCGCCGATATAGGCTGCATTGTCGAACACGCTGAAGCCATAGCCCTTCATGACATCCATGAGCTCCACAAACTTCATGTCGAAGCGAAGGTCTGGCTTGTCGCTGCCGTAGTACTTCATGGCATCGGCCCAAAACATGCGCTGGAAAGGCTCTGTGAGCTCCACGCCACGAATCTCTTTGAACAGATGCTTCGCCATGCCCTCAAAAAGCTCGATGATATCTTCCTGCTGAACGAAAGACATCTCGCAGTCTATCTGCGTGAACTCAGGCTGACGATCAGCGCGGAGATCCTCGTCGCGGAAGCACTTCACGATCTGGAAGTAGCGATCGAAACCAGAAACCATCAGCAGCTGCTTCAGCGTCTGTGGGCTCTGGGGCAAGGCATAGAACTGACCAGGATTCATGCGAGAAGGCACCACAAAGTCGCGTGCGCCCTCTGGAGTAGAGCCTATCAGCATAGGTGTCTCTACCTCAAGGAAGCCCTTGCTGTCGAGGTACTTGCGCACCTCCATCGTCATCTTATGGCGAAGCTCCAAGTTCTTACGCACTGCTGTGCGACGCAAGTCCAAGTAGCGGTATTTCATGCGCAGGTCGTCACCACCATCTGTGTTATCTTCGATGGTGAAGGGTGGGGTAAGGGCTGCATTCAGCACCTTGAGCTCATCAACGATGATCTCGATGTCACCCGTGGGCAGGTTCTTGTTCTTGTTGAATCGCTCATTCACCGAACCTATCACTTGAATGACAAATTCACGTCCTAACTTGTTGGCTTCTGCACAAAGCTCAGCATTCACTTCCTCATTGAACACCAACTGGGTGATACCATAGCGATCACGCAGATCCACGAAGGTCATGCCTCCCATCTTGCGTGTGCGCTGCACCCATCCAGCGAGTGTCACTTTCTTGTTTACATCAGAGAGACGAAGCTCTCCGCAAGTATTGGTTCTATACATAGCGTTAATTGTTGTTTTTCTAAATTTAGTGCGAAGATAATGCAAATTGAATGTAAAACCAAAATTTATTCTCAATCGTAAATAGCTTTCTTTCCTGCCAGCAAGGTATTCTTCATCAATGAAACGATGGTCATTGGACCTACGCCACCTGGCACAGGGGTAATGAATGAGCACTTTTGGGCGACCTCGTCAAACTTTACATCGCCATTCAGGCGGAAGCCCGACTTCTTCGTGGCATCTGGCACACGTGTGGTACCTACGTCAATGATCACAGCCCCTTCCTTTACCATGTCTGCAGTCACGAAGTTTGGTCTGCCGATAGCAGCAATGATGATATCTGCCTCTTGGCACTCCTTCACCAGATCTTTGCTATGGCTGTGACATACCGTCACCGTGGCATCACCAGGCTGAGCCTTGCGCATCATCAGAGCTGCCATTGGCTTGCCAACGATATTGCTACGGCCAAGCACTACACACTTCTTTCCACTGGTCTCGATCTGGTAGCGGCTCAGCAGCTCCAAGATGCCATTAGGCGTAGCTGAAACATAGCAAGGCAGTCCGATGTTCAGTCGGCCCACATTGATAGGGTGGAATCCATCTACATCCTTGCGGTAGTCAATGGCTTCTATCACTTTCTGCTCGGAGATATGCTTAGGCAGCGGAAGCTGAACGATGAAACCATCTACGTCGGCATCTTGGTTCAGTTCTTCCACCTTATTTAATAATACTTCCTCAGTGACATCGGCCTCAAAACGGATGAGGGTGGACTTGAATCCACAGACCTCACAAGCCTTCACCTTGTTGGCCACATACGTTTCACTACCGCCGTCATGGCCCACCAAGATAGCAGCCAAATGAGGGCGCTTACCACCTGCTGCCACTATTTGCTCAACTTCAGCTGCAATCTCTTGTTTGATTTGCGCTGCTACTGCTTTCCCGTCGATTAATTGCATATCTTACTATTATTAAGTATCATCTTCGCATTCCTGGCATGCCTTGCATCATGCCCTGCATCTTGGCTAATTTACTGCCAGTCACCATCTTCATCATCTTGCGTGTCTGGTCAAACTGCTTAATGAGACGGTTCACTTCCTGAATGTTCGTGCCGCTACCCTTGGCAATGCGCTGGCGGCGACTGCCATTCAAAATCTCAGGGCGGGTGCGCTCCTCAGGTGTCATGGAGTAGATGATGGCCTCAATGCTCTTGAAGGCATTATCGTCGATATCCACATCCTTGATGGCTTTTCCTACACCAGGAATCATCGAAGCCAAATCCTTTAAGTTACCCATCTTCTTGATTTGCTGAATCTGAGACAGGAAGTCGTTGAAGTCGAATTGGTTCTTCTGAATCTTCTTCTGCAGACGCTTAGCCTCGGCCTCGTCATACTGCTCTTGCGCACGCTCCACCAATGAAACGATATCACCCATACCAAGAATACGATCTGCCATACGTTCTGGGTGAAACTGGTCAATAGCTTCTAGTTTCTCACCCGTACCAACGAACTTGATCGGCTTGTTTACTACGGTGCGGATAGAGAGAGCAGCACCACCACGTGTATCACCATCAAGCTTGGTCAGTACCACGCCTGTGAAGTCCAAGCGCTCATTGAATTCTTTGGCTGTATTCACAGCATCTTGACCGGTCATGGAGTCCACTACAAAGAGGATTTCGTTCGGGTTGATACCATTCTTAATGGCCTCAATCTCGTTCATCATCTCCTCATCTACAGCTAGACGACCAGCGGTATCGACAATCACTACGTCGTAGTTATTTACCTTGGCTTCTTGGATGGCATTCTGAGCTATCTTCACAGGGTCTTTACTCCCTTCCTCTGTATAGACAGGCACACCCACTTCGGCAGCCAGCACCTTCAGCTGTTCAATGGCAGCAGGGCGATAGACATCGCAAGCCACCAGCAGCGGACGCTTGTTGCGCTTAGTCTTCAGCATGCGTGCCAGCTTGCCTGTGAAGGTGGTCTTACCAGAACCTTGCAGACCAGACATAAGTATCACAGCCGGTTTTCCCTCCAAGTTGATGTCAGCAGTCTCACCACCCATCAACTGTGCCAACTCATCATGAACTATCTTCACCATCAGCTGGCTTGGCTTCACAGCAGTGAGCACGTTCTGTCCCAAAGCCTTCTGCTTCACCGTGTCAGTAAATGTCTTGGCAACCTTGTAGTTTACATCGGCATCAAGCAGTGCCTTACGCACGTCCTTAAGTGTCTCTGCTACATTGATTTCGGTGATTTTACCTTCACCCTTCAGTATCTTGAACGATCTTTCTAATCTTTCACTTAAATTGTCGAACATAATTTTTAATTATGATTTATGAATTATAAATTATGAGTTATCGTCATTCTTCTTTAGCTATTGATATTTGTTAAGAACTCGTAGTTGTCCTTGGTGTTGTCCATCAACTGGTTCACCGTATTGATAGCTTCCAGCGCCGTCATGTCAGAGAGGTATTTGCGAGCCACCCACATACGGTCGAGGGTGTTCTTATCTTGCAGCAAGTCGTCACGACGCGTACTTGAAGCCACCAAGTTGATGGATGGGAAGATGCGCTTGTTGCTCAATGAGCGATCGAGCTGCAACTCCATATTGCCTGTACCCTTGAACTCCTCGAAGATGACATCATCCATCTTAGAACCAGTCTCAGTGAGGGCAGTAGCGAGGATGGTCAACGAACCGCCACCTTCTATATTACGAGCAGCGCCGAAGAAGTTTTTTGGCTTGTGCAGCGCATTGGCATCTACACCACCTGAGAGCACCTTGCCAGAAGCAGGGGCCACCGTGTTGTAGGCACGTGCCAGACGAGTGATAGAGTCAAGGAAAATCACAACGTCGTGTCCGCATTCTACTAGTCGCTTGGCTTTCTCCAGCACGATGTTGGCTATCTTCACGTGGCGCTCTGCAGGCTCGTCGAAAGTAGAGGCAATCACCTCGGCATTCACGGTGCGGGCCATATCCGTCACTTCCTCTGGACGTTCATCAATCAGAAGTACAATCATGTAAACTTCAGGATGATTGGCTGCGATGGCATTGGCGATGTCCTTCATCAACGTGGTTTTACCAGTCTTTGGCTGCGCTACGATCAGAGCACGCTGTCCTTTGCCTATTGGGGTAAAGAGATCTACCACGCGGGCAGAGCGTGAATCACGGCCATCATTGCGGCAGAGGATGAACTTCTCGTCAGGGAAGAGTGGGGTGAGGTGCTCGAAAGGTACACGGTCACGCACATACTGCGGATCCAAACCATTAATCTGCGAAACCTTCACCAATGGGAAATATTTCTCACCCTCCTTTGGCGGACGGATCACGCCTTCCACTACGTCACCTGTCTTCAGGCCGAAAAGCTTGATCTGTGACATTGATACATAGATATCATCGGGGGATGAGAGGAAGTTATAGTCTGAGGAACGAAGGAAACCATAGCCATCAGGCATGATCTCCAGCACACCACCTCCAGAGAGAATGTCATTAAACTCATAAGGACGCATGCGTGTGTGAGGTTGCTGTGGCTGTGCTTGTTGCTGTGATTGTGGCTGTGCCACTTCACGCTGTACATTATTGTTGTTACTATTATTATTGTTGTTAATGCGCTGACGTGGCTCACGCTCTGGGCGGTTTTGTTGCTGCTGAAGCACTTGATTGTTTTTCTCCAATCTGCGTTTGGTAGCTTCAAACTTACCAAGCAGTTCTGCAGGTACTGGCGCATTATTGTCCGTTGGGAGATCTTCAATAGGCACAAAGTCGTCTGTGGGCAGCAGTTCCTCAATCTTTGGAATCACCTCGTCCTTCGGAGCAGGTTTTTCGCTCTTCTTTGGCTGTTTGTCTTTTGCCTTGGCCTCAGACTTCACAGCCGCTTTCTCTTCTGTAGGCTTGGCTGCTTCATCATTCTTGCGAGGTCTGCCACGACGCTTAGCAGGAACGTTATCTTCTGCAGGAACGGTTAAAGGCCTTGCTGGTTCCAAACCTTCCTTCTGTACGTCGGCTTTCTCAACCTTTGTTTCAGGAGCAGGATTTTGAGCTGCTTGCGTTTCTGCTTTAGGAGTATTGTTGTTTTTGAAAGGAGAGGTGGCTGGCACTTCTGAGGCGTTGGTTTCTTGCTTGGTCACTTCGCCATTCTTATTGGCGGAAATCACCTTGTCGGTACCCTTAATGCGCTGACGCTTAGGCTTGGCAGCCTTTGCTTCGTCTTTCTGCACCTTTACAATAGCACGCGCCTCTGCTTGCTTGTCCAGTATTTCATAAACTAAGTCTTCCTTAGAAAAACTATTGATCTTCTTGATGTCCAACTCTTTTGCAATAGATTCGAGTTCAGACAATTCTTTGTCTAATAATTCAGCTTTGTTATACATACATTAATGATGTGTGTTATTTTTTTAATGGGGATTTAAAAATCTTATAGAAGTTGCTCGATGCAACTAATAGTGATCTTTTGTAATTCGGATGCAAATTTACAAATAAAGGATTTAATTGCAAAGAAAAAGTTATGAAAAAAGGTTGTCTTGGAGAAGCAATTTGGGAGAATTAACGCAGAAAGCACGTAAATAAAAGGCAAGTCGGGGAAAAACGAGGAAATTCAGTTTTAGGCTGAATGCAAATCTGGGAGGAATAAGGAAGTAGTTAGGTTTCTTATCCGTAACCCGCGAGACGGTCTTCGGAGCCAGTTAAACTTCGTTAATCGGACAGGCAAGATGGGACATAACGACGCACCTCTCACCACCCGTTTCTGATTCCGCAAACTGCTATATTTTG
>CALAEY010000050.1 GCA_937891085.1 uncultured Prevotellaceae bacterium
TCCTTAGGGTCTTTAGGGTCCTTAAGGTTCTTAAGGTCTTTAGGGGCCTTAGGGGCTTTAATGTATGTAGAAGTCTTTTGTGAGGTTTTTATATTGATTAGACCTGTTGTTTTGATTATCGTTTAAGGTGATTTGGGAGAAATTAGTTTGTTGGATGGACTTTTTGAATTCGAGTAGAGATCTCTTGGGCATTTTTCCTGGCTTGGTGATGACATCAGTCCTTCTTGCAAGGAAGAGTCCGTTGAGAGCGGCTTCAGCAATAATCTCGTTGGCTCTGTCGTAGGGAAGGATAATCGATGCAGTGGCTTCTTCGAGCATGAGAAGAGCCATATTACGGATTAGATCATTAGTAGGTAGGGAGTTGACGCTTCTTGCATGGCATCTCTTATCGTCTGGCGCAAGGACCTGTTCGTTGAAGAATGGTGGATTTGCTACAATGGTTCCGAACTTGTATTTTTCAACAAGTCTTGAATTTGCGAAGTCGTCTTGTATTGCGTAGAGCCTATTATTCCATGGCGAGTTGTTGAAATTCTCCTGTGCCTGCGTTACAGCATCTTTGTCGATGTCAATTGCTATGATTTTGTTTACATGAAATCGTTGTGCCATCATAAGTGCTACGATTCCCGAACCGGTGCCGACATCCAGTATTGGCATGTCGTCGTATGCGTTAGCCCATGCCCCGAGGAGAACTCCATCAGTACCAACCTTCATGGCGCACTTTCCGTGAGAAACATCGAATTGCTTGAATTTAAAGGAATCGTTATGCATTATTCTGGAAGTTGAGTATGGCATTCTTGCATTGCTCCATGAGCCACTTAGGTGTAGAAGTAGCTCCACAAATGCCAACAGAGTCAGCATTATCGAACCATTCCTTCCTTATTTCCTCTGGTTGTCCGACAAAGAAGACATTTTCGTTGACACTCTTACATTCGTCGAAAAGCACCTTACCGTTACTACTTTTCTCTCCAGCAACGAAAACGACGACATCATGGTTTTTTGAAAACTTCTTGATATCCTCAATCCTGTTGATAGTTCCATTCTCAATATCCTCTATCAGCTGGTTGATCTCAGTCTTAGGAGCTATCAATCCAGCGATGTCCACCCATTCGCCACTGCCTATGGTAGTGTCTGGTTTCAGGCGTTCACGAATTTCTTCATCACTCTGGAAATGAGTGCTTTCCAAACGTTTGATGACGGAGTTTCCTAAGAACTTGGTAATGGCGATTTCGTAATACTTCAATCCTTGTCTCAGGGCAGAATTCTTGATCTTGGCACTCTGATAAGAGTAGATATCAGAAAGCTGTCCAGAAGCTGCTTGCAAGTCTTGCAGTATCTGGTGTCCCTTGAACATTTTCTGAATGGTGTATGGGCTCAGCAGGTTATAGTTCACGCTGTCCAGACGGTTGGAGTCAGTACGCTTATCACGCTTAGGCCACTTCTGTGCATCACGTATGGTACCCACACTGCGGAGGTTAACTCCAGGTGCCAGATAGGTGGTGTTTTGCTGCTCTATCAGGTAGGAGAATGGCAGATTGCTCGTGTCAGAATGGGTCACGTGTCTGCCCATGACCAATGAGAAAGCACCTACCTTAGATGGCCACAGGATGTAGGAGTCGGATGATGTCTTAGCTCCGCGTTCCAAAGTACCTTGATGGATAGGGCCCAACTTATACATGTGGTTACTCTGGTTAGAACCAGAACCAGCATTCATGAAGCTGAACATGCCAGCAATGAGCAGCGTACTCTTATGATGTGTCACGGTGAACGGCCCTGCAAAGAGCGCGCAAGCCTCACCATTCTCGCCTTGGCAGTTGCTGAAGAAGAGAGAGTCGGAAGCCGAATACCCATGTCCCAAGACACAAGCTTGCCCCACAAAGCAGCGAGACAAGGTGGCTCCATCAGAAACTTCCGAACCAGAAGAGATAATGAAATCATCACAGATCACGTTGTGACCAATAGTCACTGGAGCCTCCTTATTACTGTTGATACTTCCGTTATTCAGTCGGCTTGCACCACACAGATAGGCATAGTCGCCGATTCTGACATTCTTGATATATCCAGTATTGACGATGGTCACATGATTGCCGATAGATCCGATAGTTGAGGCATGCTTTTCTGAGTAGTTGTCCACAATCTCCTTGATGCGTTCCTTCAGCAGAGGATGATGGCGGTAGAGTGCCATGATATAGGCCAGATGGGCAGACAGCTTGTTGTTGATGCTGACCTCACGCCCGCCTGTTTCATTCAGCACGGAGACTTCTGTACCATTTCCGAAAGTTGAGCGGCAATCGGTCAATATCACATTGGCATTTGATATGAATGTATCAGAACCGATCTCATAGTTGGCTATATAGTTCTGCACATTTTCTATTAAGGTATTATCGCCCACGGTCACATTATGTAGCTTGACATGTCTGAGTCCGGAATGGCGCGTCACGCCACCAGGGAGGGTAAATACTTTGTCGAACTTGCCTAAGCTGATATTTCCAGAAAACTCGGTGTGATAAATATGCTCAGGGGTGAAACCGTCTGTCACTTGAATATGATTCCAATTCTCGGCTGAACATCCCTGTGAGGTTAGGGAATTAATCTCCTTTTGAGTCAAATTTCTCATAACTTTATTTGTATTGGTTAAGTTAATCGCAAAGGTAAGATAAATCTACAAAATGCAAAAACGGATTTTGAAAAATAGATATAAAATGGTTTTCATTTTAATCGTGAAAAAGGCCGCGAAGTAATATCGCAGCCTTTCATGATTCATAATTCATTATAAGCTTCCAAAGCTTTTGCCAGCACCACTAATGCTTTTTGCAGGTCTTCTTTTTTCAAAGTATAGCTAATACGCACTTCATTCTTTCCGGATCCTGGGGTGGTATAGAAACCAGAAGCAGGAGCCATGAATACTGTCTGACCCTCATAGTTGAAGTCGGTCAGGCACCACTCGCAGAACTTATCGCTGTCGTCCACAGGTAGTTTAGCCACGGTGTAGAATGCTCCCATAGGAATAGGAGAATACACGCCAGGGATACGGTTCAGCCCGTCAATCAGACATTTACGACGCTCTACATACTCGTCATACGTGTCGCGCAGATAATCTTCTGCCACATCGATAGATGCCTCAGCTGCTATCTGTCCCACCAATGGAGGACTCAGACGTGCTTGGCAGAATTTCATTACTGCCTTTCGTACTTCTTCATTCTTGGTAATCAAAGCTCCGATGCGGATACCACACTCAGAGTAGCGCTTTGACACAGAGTCTATCAGCACCACGTTCTGCTCAATGCCTTCCAAGTGGCAGGCAGAGATATAGGGTGAGCCAGTATAGATGAACTCACGATACACTTCATCAGAAAAGAGGAAGAGGTCGTACTTCTTCACCAAGTCGCGAATCTGATTCATTTCACGACGTGTATAGAGATAGCCTGTAGGGTTGTTTGGATTGCAAATCAGAATAGCTCGCGTACGCTCATTGATGAGGTTCTCAAACTTCTCTACTTTTGGCAGAGAGAAACCTTCCTCAATGGTAGTAGCTATGGTGCGTATCTTGGCACCTGCAGAAATAGCAAAGGCCATATAGTTGGCGTATGCTGGTTCTGGCACAATGATTTCATCGCCAGGATTCAGGCAGGAGAGGAAGGCGAAGAGCACAGCCTCAGATCCGCCAGAAGTGATGATGATGTCGTCTGCTGTCACATTGATATTATACTTGGCATAGTAGCCCACCATCTTCTCACGCAAGCTACGGAATCCTGCGCTGGGGCTATATTCCAATATCTTGCGATCAATGTTCCTGATGGCATCTATCGCGCACTGAGGGGTGGGCAGGTCTGGCTGACCGATGTTGAGATGATATACATGGATTCCTCTCTGCTTGGCAGCATCCGACAGGGGAGCCAGTTTGCGTATAGGCGAAGCCGGCATTTCGTTTCCTCGTATAGAAATCTGTGGCATTTTCTTCTGATTGTTAAGTTTTGTCTGCAAAGATAGTGCAAACTTTTCTATTTTTTCCTAACTTTGTAGACAATTTAATCAGAAAACGTATAGTACTATGAATTTTAAGCAATTGATTCTGACTCTGCCCGTATTATTTATGGCAGGCTGCACGCAGGTCCCAGTGCTTCAACACAAGGCTGTGTTTGAGGATTTCACCTATGTGGGGAATGATGATTACTACAACCAGCATCCACTGCAGGCCGATGACGAGTTCTATAATCCTATTCTCCCTGGTTGGTATTCTGACCCAAGTATCTGTGCCGATGGCAAGGGCAACTATTTCATGGTGACCTCTACTTTTGGTTATTATCCTGGTGTACCACTGTTCCATAGCACAGATATGCTCAACTGGAAACAGGTGGGACATATCCTTACGCGCCCTGAGCAATTGCCATTGGAGCGCAGCTCCGTGAGTACGGGTGGTATCTTCGCTGCTTCTATATTCTATAATAAGTATAATGACACTTATTATATGATTACTACCAACATGGGGCGTATGATGCGTGGTCAGCAGGGCAACTTCATCGTGAAGAGCAAAGACCCGCTGAATGGTGAGTGGAGCGACCCAATCTGGCTGGAAGACATGGCAGGCATTGACCCCTCCCTTTTCTTCGATGAGGATGGTAAGGCGTATGTGGTGCATTGTGGCATGACAAGAAATCCACCTTATCCTGGCTGCAACCAGATGATCATGCATGAGTTTGATGTGGAGAACGACAAAGTTGTCGTAGAGAGTGCCACCGTGTTGGCAGAGGGTGGGGCATTCCCAGAGGATAAGCCTATGGCTTTGGAGGGACCACATCTCTATAAATGGAATGGCATGTACTACCTGATGTGTGCTGAAGGTGGCACTGAGCTTGGGCATTCAGAAGTTATCTTCCGCAGTAATGACCTGCATGGCAAGTTCGTGGCATGGGAGAAGAATCCTATCCTCACGCAGCGCACACTGGGCGATCGTCAGGATGGTGTTTATTGCACTGGTCATGCAGACATCGTACAAGATCCACAAGGTGGTTGGTGGTCCGTATTCCTTGGAACACGTCGCATTGATGGCGAGATGGAGAACTTAGGACGTGAAACGTTCATGATGCCTGTGCGCTGGAGTGATGATGGTTGGCCTTACATGACGCAGGGTGACGATCAGGTGCCTCTGATTCTGAAGATGTCAGGTGCCAAGCGTAGCGAGCAGGTGACTTTTGGCAACTTCTCCATCAGTGACGACTTTACTTTACCGAAGTTGGCCGACTACTGGGTATCTGCCCGTGATGCAGCTACAGACAAGTATTCACTCACAGAACTGCCTGGTACTTTGGTGCTGAGTTGTGATACCATGACGCTCTGCAATAATCAAGGCTCAGCTGCTTACGTAGGTCGTCGTTTGCAGCACCACCAGTTCCGTGCCACCACCCGCATGTATTTCCAACCAGAGGCAGGCGAATGGGCAGGTATGGTGCTGCTGAAGAATGAGAATCTGCAATACTATCTTGCGGTAGGGGCAGGGAGCATTGAGGTTCAGAAGATAGGGGAGAAAGACACGTATGAGGTGCTGGCTTCTGCTCCGCTTGATGGTCAGAAAGATTTCACATTATGCATAGAGGGTACCAATAAGGGAAAGACGTTCGACTTCTCTTATTCTACCGATGGTGGTCGCACTTGGAATATGTTGCTTGCTGGTGCAGATGCCGACTATCTGGCTACACATTACAGCACTAGCGGTTCTAGTAGTTTTACTGGAACTACAGTAGGCATGTATGCTGTGAAGCGTTAATGGTTTGAGATCGTGAGACTCATGAAAGGTTATAAAAAAGGCTGCGCAAAAAACAATGCGCAGCCTTTACTATTTAATTCCAAATCTTGAATTACTTCACGAAATCTGAAGTGTTCAGGTACAGACAGCTCTGCTCCAGACGCTCGAACTGCTTACCGCTGTTGGTGTCCTCAATCTCGATGAAGAAGTACTTACGACCATTAGCATAGAACTTGTCGAAGATGTTCTTGAAGTTCAGCATACCGCTGGCACCCAGCACCATGCGATCCTTAATGTGCAGCATGTGGATACGATCAGCACGGTTGGTCAGCCACTCAACAGGATCCTGCTGGCCCATTACTGTCCAGTAAACGTCCATCTCGAAGATTACGTTTGCAGGGTCGGTATTGTCCATATAGAGGTCCTCGATGATCTGTCCGTCGCGCAGGCCAGAGAACAGGTCGCCCAGTACAGAAGCAGTACTTGTCTCAGAAACCTTAGCCATCTCCATGTTGTGGTTGTGATAACCGAACTGCAGACCACTGGTAGCCTTAACGGTCTCACCACTGGCGTTCAGCAGGTCAGCAAACTGCTTTGCCTTCTCTACGTTAGTTACACCCGTAGGAGGCATCATAGGCTGAACCAGGTATTCGCAACCCAGCTTAGCGTGGTCTTCTGCCACAGGCTTCCAGAACTCAATGATTTCAGGCTTCATCTCTGGGAAAGTCTTAGGCTTTGCAGCAGGAGCACCTGGACGCTGGAACAAGCCAGCCATCAGCACACCAGGAGTCACGTGAGAGCTCACGATCTTCAGGTCGTTGTCGTCAGCTGCCTTCTTGAAATCGTCAAGGCTTACCTCACCGATAGTGTGAGAGTCAGCATTGTAACCAGCCAGCTCCAGATTCTTGATACCCATCTTGCGGATACGAGCCAGGTTGTCGTTCAGGCTACCAGCATAGAGTTCCGGACCCAGTGTGTAAGTCTGCAGACCCAGTCCCTTATTGGTGTTGATCACTGGTTCAGCAGGAACAGCCTCCTTAGTTTGGCAGGCTGCCAGAGCGCCTAATGAAAGCATGGAAGCGCCCTTCAAGAAATTTCTTCTGTTCATAGTAAAATAATTAAATAATGCTTTTTAGTGTTCTAACAAGTTTACAAAGGTAAGACTTATTTCTCAATAATTAATAAAAAACTGAAAAAAAACTTAGCCTTTCGTTTCATCATCGCTTAGTACTATCTGACAAAAGGTGCGTTAAGTAAATAGTCTGCAGCAGCTGCTATGCGCTCAAACTGCTTTCCACTCATGGCATTTTCATCTTCTACAAAATAGTCTGTCTGCCCATTGGCAAAGAACTGCCTGAAGATGTTCTCCTGATTTATCATGCCACTCTCACCTAAGTTCTCATAGTCCTTCACATGCATCAGCGTGATGCGCTGTGGGAACTTTCTCAGATAGGTTACAGGGTCGCATCCTCCTATGACAAGGGCCATGCTGTCCAATTCTACTTGTACTAATACAGGATCTGTATCTTCCAGCAGTATATCATAGATCATCCTTGCGCCTTGTGGATAGCGCCCACTCAGCAAGAAGAGGCTTTCTTCACCACCTGGTACTACGCGACTGCACACATTGGCTTCGTTGTGGAATGCCCATTGCACGCCTTCCTCACGGGCTATCTGTGCCGCTTCTGTGTAGGCTTGCGCCACACGCTGTGCTGCCTCCACGCTACGAACGTTAGGGATAGATGCTTGAATCAGGTACTTCACACCAGCACGGGCATGTCCTGCAGCAGTTTGTTTCCAGAACTCACGGAGTTGAGGTAGTGTCTCTTCCGTATATTCACGGATTGGTGGACGCACATGAGAACTAAGTACTTCCAAACCTGCATCAGCTGCCATCTTTTGATAGTCTGACAAGTCGATAGCATCATGGAAGAGGGCCACAGATCCATTATTATAGCCAGCCAATTCCAATGTGGAATACCCCAACTCCTTCAGTCGCTTGAAGCCTGCAGGCAGGTCGCGTCCCAACTCAGGACCTAAACCATAGACCTGCAAGCCAAAGCGCTTAGTGACTTCAGCCTTTCCTGTCTCAGCTTTCAGAGTTTGGTTGCCCATCAGGCATGCAGCACTCAGTAGGGCAGTTCTTTTCAGGAAATCTCTTCTTTTCATAAACGTATTACTTGAAAAGTCTTGGTGCGAAGTCATGGAGATTATTGCGCCATGTATGCCAACTATGGCCACCAGGGGCCTCTGCAAACTCATACTTGATGCCAGCCTCGTCGTAGAGCTTCAGCGTCTCCTTGCAGTTGTTGTAGGCAATGTCCTCAGGACCACCCTGCGTGAACAGCACCATCTTGTAGTTGTTCAGCTGCTGGGTGAGCTGCTTCAGGTGAGAACGCTCCATCTCATACTTCTCTGTGTTGCCTGGTGCATAGCTACTACTCAGCACGATCATGTACTTGAATCTTTCTGGATGATAGGTCACGGTCTCCATCGTCTCCATGCCACCCATAGACAGACCAGCCATGGCCGTATGGTCAGGATCAGTCAGCACACGGTAATTCTCTTCCACGTATGGCATGATGCTGGTAATCATATCATCTGCGAAGATGGGCACCTCGTCATGAACATTGCCGCTTGGAGTGTCGATGCTGCCGTTAGGCATCACTACCACCATCGGCACGATCTTGCCCTCAGCCAGCAGATTGTCGAGGATGAATCCTGCAGCACCTACACCTGGCCAAGAGTTGTCCGTGTCACCACCACCATGTACCAGATAGAGCACAGGCAGACGGTCGGCACTCTTCTCATAGCCAGCAGGAGTCCACACATGCATACGACGCATCTGATTCAGTGTCTTGGAGAAGTAGTAGCGCTGAGCGATTGCCCCATGAGGCACGTTCTTCATGGCAAAGAACTCATTGCCAGTTGGTTGTACCTTAGCTATGGCACGAGTCTCGCCCTGAATCTCGCCACCCTTGGGGTCGAAGGTGTTCACGCCATCTACCACGAAGCTGTAGCGGTAGTTGCCTGGATTCACGTTAGGCAAGGTGGCACTCCATACACCGTTTTCAGCCTTAACGAACTGTACGCCACGGGCATTGATATCGCCACTCAGGGTCACCGTCTCAGCATTAGGAGCATAGATGCTGAGCGTCACCTTGTCGCCATCCACACGCACTGATTGCAGCGTGTCGTTGGGGGTGGGGGTTCTGCGGAATTGTGCAGAGGCTGCCGTTGCTATGCAGAGGGCAGTCAGAAATAAAATGCTTTTCTTCATCGTTCTTTTAACGTTAGTTGTTTTCGTTGTTGTTGCAAAGATAGCACATACTTTGCATTTCTGCAAGTAGTCCCCATTTTTGCGCTTACGCACAGGAAAAATTGTTCCTGTGCACACCAACAAATTTTCTCTAACGCAGCATTTTTTTGCCGCTTGCAAGCATATAGTTTGGAGACGGAATCCAAGGAGATTAGAGGCTCCATTCAACTCCTTTAGAGGCTCTGTTGTCTTCGCAATATCATTGAAGTGAATCCCACGATAGCCATGAAGTGGACCTTCTGGAAACAATAATCCCCATGTCGCAGAAGGCATGGGGATTATTGTATCTCAGCGCTTGTCCTGTACGCCGAAGTTGATCCACTTTTCCTGAGGGTAGTTGGTCTTGATGACTTTCTTCCTTTCTGTGAAAACATCCTTGGCGCTATCCAGAATCTCGTTCATTTTCTTGCGCTTCTCATCCAGCACGGCATAGGCTGCATCTGTTTCCTCGCTGGCTTTGGCAAGGGCCTCCAGTTGCTTCTCCATATCGTCCAGTTGCTTGGCTGTGAATCCAAAACCCTTCACGGCCTCAAGGTTGTTACGCAGTCCCTGAATCAGAAACTTACTTTTCTCAATCTGTAAATCTACGGTCTTTGACATAATACTTTGGTTTTAATGGTTGGTGAATTAAGGGCATGAAAAACACCTGATACGATGTTAGAATACATAGGCGTATGTCATTGTCCCCTTGTCTATTATCTAAGCCAAAGATAGTAAAAATCCCCATTTGTTGTGACCTTAAGCAGAGCGTGGATTTAAGACAATTTAAGCCTTAAATCTTCGTTGCTTTAACTTTCGTTAACAATGTTGTGGTCTCAGGTCTCACGGTCTCACAATTTTGCATCTGAGTAGTTTTTTCTAACTATATTTGTATGGTTCAGTCATTCTTCGTACCTTCGTGTTCAGAAACAAAGAAAACGCTAAAGTTATGAAGAAAACAATCCTTTCTATGCTGGCACTGGGCTTCGCTGCAGCCGTCGGTGCTCAGGACAACCCGCTTTGGATGCGCTACAGCGCCATCTCGCCAGACGGAAGTACCATCGCCTTCAGTTATCAGGGCGACCTGTTCACCGTGCCGGTGAGCGGTGGTAGTGCTAAGCAACTTACTACGAACGCTGCCTATGATGCGCAGCCAGTGTGGAGTCCCAACGGTCAGCAGATCGCCTTTGCCTCTGGACGTGAGGGCAGTTTGGATGTCTACCTCATCAGCAAGGAGGGTGGGGTGCCACAGCGTCTGACTACCCATAGTGGCAGCGAGGTGCCTCTGGGCTTCCTCAATGATGAGACCGTGCTGCTGCAGTGCAACATCCTGCCTACAGCACAGAGCGCCTACTTCAGCCAACGTATGCCGCAAGTCTATCAGGTGAGCACGAAGGGTGGACGTATGCGCCTCTTCACCTCTGTGACTATGGACAATCTGAGTGTGTATCCAGATGGACGCATCCTTTATCATGATCGCAAGGGCATGGAGGACACGTGGCGTAAGCATCAGACCTCCAGCGTGGTGCGTGACGTATGGCTGAAAAGCACAGACGACCACTTCACAAAGCTGACAGATACGAAGGCTGAGAATCGCAACCCTGTATGGGCAGCAGATGGCAAGAGCTTCTACTACCTCAGTGAGGCCAATGGCACGATGAATGTCTACAAGAAAAACATCGATGGTTCAGGTACCCAGCAGCTCACGCAGCTGAAAGACCATCCTGTGCGCTTCCTCAGCGTGAGCCAGAACGGTGTGCTTTGCTTTGGCTACAATGGCGAGATCTACACCATGCGTGAAGGCACTGCTCCACAGAAGGTGAATGTGAACATCACGAAGGACAGCAACGATCGCGATGTAGTGAAGCAGGTGCAGCGTAGTGGGGCTACAGAGATTGCCGTGAGCCCAGAAGGTAAGGAAGTGGCCTTCATCTTGCATGGCGATGTCTATGTGACCAGCGTGGAGTATAACACCACCAAACAGATCACAGACACCCCAGAGCAAGAGCGTAGCATCGACTTCAGTCCTGATGGTCGTAGCCTGGTGTATGCGGCAGAGCGTGATGGTTTCTGGCAGATCTATCAGAGCAGCCTCACGAAGAAGGAAGACAAGCTCTTCACCTATGCAACAGATATTAAGGAAGAGAAACTGACCAACACGAAGGTGACGTCCTTCCTGCCTAAGTATAGTCCTGACGGTAAGGAGGTGGCCTTCCTTGAGAATCGTACCACACTCCGCATCCTCAATCTGGCCACTAAGCAGGTGCGCACCGTG
This sequence comes from uncultured Prevotellaceae bacterium, assembly GCA_937891085.1. GTDB lineage: Bacteria > Bacteroidota > Bacteroidia > Bacteroidales > Bacteroidaceae > Bacteroides. The sequence goes on from CALAEY010000050.1 coordinate 11,314, forward strand.
ATGGATGGCAAGTATGAGTATAGCTACAGCGATGGTGATCAGTGGTTCCAATGGAGTCCTGACAGCAAGTGGCTGCTCTCCAACTACATAGGCTATGGCGGTTGGAACAACAAGGACGTGGCGCTGATCAAGGCTGATGGTACAGAGATTCACAATGTGACAGAGAGTGGCTACAACGACGTGAATGCCAAGTGGGTGCTGGGTGGTAAGGCCATCATCTTTGGCAGTGATCGCGCAGGCTATCGCAGTCATGGAAGCTGGGGTGCGGAGGATGACATCTATGTCATGTTCTTCGACCTTGATGCCTATGAGAAATTCCGCATGAACAAGGAAGAGACAGCCCTCTTCGAAGAGGCAGAGAAAGACCAGCAGAAAGCTAAAGAAGAAGCTGAGAAGAAAGCGGCTGAGAGCAAGAAGGGAAAGGCTGCCACAGAGGAGAAGAAGGACCCAGAGCCTTTGGTATTCGACTTGGAGAATTGTCGTGATCGCATCATCCGCCTCACGGTGAACTCCTCCAACTTGGGCGATGCGTTGCTCACGCCAAAGGGCGACAAGCTCTACTATACTGCGCGTTTCGAGGGCTCTCCAGACCTCTGGATGCATGACTTGAAGGAGGGCACAACCTCCATCGTTCTGAAAGGCGTAGGTGGCGGCGAACTGATTACAGACAAGGACTTCAAGAATGTGTATGCCCTCTCTGGTGGCACTATCAAGCAGATAGATGTTGACAAGAAGAGCACCAAGAACATTGGCTTTGAGGCAACCTTCAACTACAAGGCTGCAGATGAGCGCGACTATATATTCAGTCATGTATGGCAGCAGGTGAAGGATAAGTTCTATCTGCCTGATCTTCACGGAGTGGATTGGGAAGGTCTGAAGCAGAACTATAGCCGCTTCTTACCTTATATAAATAATAACTACGACTATGCTGAGATGATGAGCGAGTTGCTGGGTGAGCTGAATGCCTCTCACACAGGTATGCGCTACTATGCCCCTTCTGGTCGTCAGGCTACGGCCAATCTGGGTGTGTTCATCGATGATACCTACATGGGCGATGGCCTCAAGGTGTCAGAAGTGATAGCCAAAGGTCCGTTTGCAGTTAAGAAGACTGACGTGAAGGCAGGCAGCATCATCGAGAAGATAGACGGTGTGGCCATCACGAAGGATATGGACTATTATCCACTCTTGGAGGGCAAGGCTGGCAAGCAGGTACGCGTGAGTGTGCTGAATCCTGACGGCCGTCGCTTCGAGGTGGTGGTGAAGGCCATCAGCACAGGCGAGCGTACAGATTTGCTGTACGACCGCTGGGTGGAGCGTAATAAGAAGAAGGTGGAAGAACTCTCTGGTGGTAAGATTGCCTACGTGCATGTGAAGGCGATGGATAGCCCCAGCTTCCGCACGGTTTATCGTGACTTGCTGAGCGACCAGAACCGCCAGAAGCAGGCTGCTGTGGTGGATGAGCGCCACAATGGCGGTGGTTGGCTGCACGACGATCTCTGCACCTTGTTGGCAGGTGAGCAGTATCAGAGCTTCATGCCTCGCGGACAGTACATTGGCTACGATCCATACAACAAGTGGGTGAAGCCTTCATGCGTTTTGATGTGCGAGGACGACTACAGCAATGGTCACGGCTTCCCTTGGGTCTATAAGACGCTGGGCATCGGCAAGTTGGTTGGCGCTCCTGTGGCTGGCACGATGACAGCTGTATGGTGGGAGTATGTGATAGACCGGACGCTGATGTTCGGTATTCCTGAGGTAGGGTGTATGGATATGCAGGGTTGCTATCAGGAGAACCTGCAGTTGGAACCTGATATTAAGGTGTATAATACGCCAGAGGAGATGCTGCGTGGTGAGGATAAGCAGCTGGAGGCAGCTGTCGCTGAAATGCTACGCCAGACAGCTTCTTCGAATTAAGCAGTTTTCCCTCGTTTTTGAGTGAATGAAACTAAAAATCCCTCCTGATTGGGGAGGGATTTTTTTTTGTCTGTAAGTTTGAAATCAGTTGCCTGCACCTGCACCTGCGCCTGGGAACTGGCCGCCAGCAGGACGCTGGTTGGCACGATTCTTTTCACGCTCCTTCTCACGAGCTTTGTCGCCCTTCTGGTAGGCCTTGAACTGATCCTTTGAGAGCATCTCCTTCAGGCCATTGTCGAAAGCCTTCTTGGCATCGTTGTATTCCTTGATCTGCGTACGGATGCGCTCCAGCATATCGCTGTTGCCACCGCCAGCACCGCCGCGCATGCCGCCGCCACCCATCATGGCGCCGCCACCGCCGCCTCCCATGTCACCGCCGCCACCGCCGGCTCCACCAGAAGGAATGGCACCTGCTCTGCCGCTGGCAGCACCACCGCCACCAGTTGAAGGCAAGCTGGGCTTACCCTTGCTCAGCACGTCGAAATACTGTGTATAGAGGTCTTTCACCTTACCCTGCATCGTAGCGTCAAGGCCACCAGCATCTTCAGAAATCTCATTCACGCGTGTCTGTATCTGCTCTGCCTTTTGCTCCTCAGTGAGTTGTTGAGCCTGTGGGCGTTGTCCGCCTCTGCCTTGCCCCTGGTCAGCGCCTTGGGGCATCTGTGCCATTCCTGCTACCGTCATGCAGAGGAATGCTGCCATTGCAAATAGTTTTTTCTTCATAATCGTATGCACTTTAAAAGTTATTTCCTGTTATTAGACTGCTAATATAGCGAAAAGTTTAATCTCTTTTTCAAAAAAGAGAAAAAAAATAATTATTCAAGTTTCGCAGGTGATGCCGTAGGCATCTCACAGGAGAGCCAGACCTGTCAATCGCTGGTAAGCTTTCCCAAAAAAAACTTAATTACTTGTGTGGTTGGAAGAGTTGTACTATTTTTGTGCTTGCAATGGAGATAAGTAAGAAAAGCCCCAAAAAGACAATCAGAATGAAACAATTATACATTTTGTTGTCATTCCTATGCCTCTGCTTAGGAGTGGCTGCCAATCCACCAGTAGACAAGGCCTCGCTGCGGGGAAAAATCACAGATGCCACAGACGGCAACCCTGTGATAGGAGCGAGCATTTATTTCCCAACGTATAGGGTAGGGGCGGTGACCAATCAAGAAGGCCTCTACGCGATAGACAATCTGCCATTAGTGAAGACTTCTGTACAGGTGAGCTACGTGGGACATCAGACCATCATTCAGGAGGTGGATCTGCGCACTACCAGCACACTCGACTTTGTGATGCGTGAGAACAACGCCATGCTGGGCGAGGTGGTGGTGACAGGTCTCACGGGCAGCGCATTGGCAGAGAAATCGCCTACGCCCGTGTCTGTGCTCAGCACACGCTTCCTGCAAGAGACAGCTTCTACCAATCTCATCGATGCTATAGCGCGAGAGCCTGGTGTGTCGCAGATCACCACAGGAAGTGGCATCTCCAAGCCCGTGATTCGTGGATTGGGCTACAACCGCATCGTGGTGGTGAATGATGGCGTGCGCCAAGAAGGGCAGCAGTGGGGTGATGAGCACGGCATTGAGGTCGATGGTCAGTCCGTTGGTTCTGTGGAAATCCTGAAAGGCCCTGCGAGCCTGATGTACGGCTCTGACGCATTGGCTGGGGTGCTGATACTGCATGGTGAGCCGCTGCTCCCCTTGGGACACATGCATGCCAACGCAGGCTCTGAATACCAGACCAACAACGGTCTGTTCGACTATACCCTCGACTTTGCTGGCAATAAGAACAATGTGGTGTGGGACCTGCGCTGGAGTGAGAAGATGGCCCACGCCTATAAGAACAAGTACGATGGCTACGTCTATGGCTCGCAGTTCCGTGAGCGCGCCCTCTCTGGTATGCTGGGCATCAATAGGAACTGGGGGTTTTCCCACCTGAAACTCTCTGCCTACCAGACCACCCCAGGCATCATCGAGGGAGAGCGCGATGCTTCTGGTGCTTTCGTGAAGCCCGTACTGATAGATGGCGAGCCAGACGAAGTGCTGGCTACCAAGCACGATTTCCACTTCTACGCCCATCCGATGCCTTACCAGCAGATATACCATTATAAGGCCGTATCAGAAAACTCCTTCGTGCTGGGCGATGGCACCCTCAAGGCAGTGGTAGGCTTCCAGCAGAACCACCGTCAGGAGTATGAGGAAATAGAGACACCTGATGAGGCTGCCCTTGACTTGCGCCTGAATACGTTGAACTACGATGTGCACTACCTCTCTCCCGAGACCAATGGCTGGAAATGGGCAGCAGGCCTTTCTGGCATGTGGCAGCACTCCGAGAATCTGGGTGAAGAATACCTCATACCCGATTATCGCCTGTTTGACATAGGTGCCTTTACCTCTGTGACACGCAGCATGGGTCGCCTCACGCTGAGTGGAGGCTTGCGCTACGATGTGCGTCGCCTGCATAGCTATGCCCTGATGGAAGAAGGTGAGCAGCGCTTTGAGGATTTCAGTCGCAACTTCAGCGGACTCACGGGCAGCTTGGGCGCTATCTACAACCTCAGCGATGGACTGAACGTCCGCCTGAACGTCTCTCGTGGCTTCCGCGCTCCCAACATCAGCGAGCTGGGTGCCAATGGTGTGCACGAGGGCACTTTCCGCTACGAACTGGGCAATCATGACCTGAAGCCTGAGTATAGTTGGCAGGGCGATCTGGGCATCGACTATTCCTCTGAGATTTTCTCTGCCAAGCTCTCCCTTTTCGCCAATCACATAGACAATTACATCTTCTTGGAGAAGTTGGAAGGCATGATCATCGACGATGAGGAAGTCTACCAGAATCGGGGAGGCGATGCCCGCCTGTGGGGTGGGGAGGTGCTGGTGGACATTCACCCCATTGAGCCGCTGCACTTCGAGAACACTTTCTCCTACGTGAATGCCCAGCGCCTGCATCAGAAGGGCGATGCCAAGTACTTGCCTATGACGCCAGCCCCCCGCTGGACGTCCAACCTGCGTTACGACATCATCCGCGATGGCTCCGGCATAAACAATCTCTACGTGTCTGTGGGGATAGAGTACAACCTCCGTCAGAACCATTTCTATGGGGTAGGAGGCACGGAGACAGCTACGCCAGACTATCTGTTGCTGAATGCCTCTGCAGGTGTCGATGTGATGCGCAGGGGCAACACCCTGTTATCTGTATTCCTTACGGGCAGCAACCTCACCGATGCTGCCTATCAGAGCCACCTCAGTCGTCTGAAGTATGCCGCTGTGAATCAGCTGACTGGTCGTCAGGGCGTGTTCAACATGGGTAGAAATTTCAGCGTGAAAGTTGTAATTCCGATAGAATTATAGTAACTTCGCCGCGAAAACTAAAACCACAATGAAAAGAACATTCAGTGCATTGATACTCACGCTGGTGGTCACCCTCACGGCCTTTGCGCAGCAGACCTACACCCCACAGCAGGCCCGTCGCCTGTTCGACGAGAAGTATGATCTGGTCTTCGGTCCAGAGGGCTGCACCTTGCACTATGCCGTCAACATCATAGGCATCTTCAAGACCGAAGGCACCATCTGGTACAAGGGGCAGAAGAGCAAGTTCATCGATGAGAAATTCATCGCCTGGAACGACGGCACCACCTACACCCGTGTGGAGCGCAAGAAGCGTGAGGTAGTGATCTATGGGGCCAACGATGAGGCGCGTGATAAGTACGCCTCCAAGTTCACCTTCGAGCCAGACAACTACAACTATGCTGCCCAAGAAGAGAACGGTCAGCTCGTCATCACCCTGAAGGCCAAGAAAGGGGTGAAGGGAATCAAGGAAGCCCAGTGTTACATCAATAAGCAGACGGGCTATCCAGAGGCTTTGCGCATCAAGGTGTTCATCTTCTCCACCACCATCAAGATCACCGATTTCCGTCATGGAGGCATCAGTGACGACCTCTTCACGTTCCCCCGCAGCCTCTATGCCGACTATACCTATATTGATAATCGGAAGTAGGGCGATTTTACTATAGGCATATCTTTTTTTCTTGATAATTAGGGCATTAGAAAATAGTACACTTACTATTTCTGATGCCCATCCTTACTTGCCGTTGTATCCTAACATAGAATGGAATACTTTTGCATAGGTCAAAAAAGCCGAGTGTAAAAATTACAAAATAATATAGGTATATGTTGGCAAGAAAAATCTTATCCGTAGCAGCTGCATTGCTTTTGGCATGCTCCTGCAGCGCTCCCCAAGACCCTCTGGACGAACTCCAGAAAGGGTGGGAGAATCCGCCTCTGAGTGCCCGCAATCGTGTATGGTGGCACTGGATGAATGGTAACATCACGAAGGACGGCATCCGCAAGGACCTTCAGTGGATGAAAGACACCCGTCAGGGTGGTGTGCACAACTTTGATGCTGCGCTGGGTACGCCTACCATAGTGGAGAAGCGTCTCATTTATATGGACGAGGGCTGGCAAGATGCCTTCGCCTATGCTGTGAAGGTGGCCGATTCCTTGGGCTTGGAGTTCACGGTGGCCTCTGCTCCTGGTTGGAGTTCTACGGGTGGCCCTTGGGTGAGCGAGAAAGATGCTATGAAGAAGTTGGTCTGGAGCCAGGCCTACGCCTCTGGAGCCGTAGATATGACGCTGCCAGAGCCCCCACACACCACGGGTGCCTTCCTCGATGGCGCTCCTGCTGGTCGTGGTGCCGCTGGTACAGGCTATGAGTATTACGAAGACATCGCCGTGATTGCTGTGAAGCAGCCAGCTGGTCGCCCTAATGCAGCCAGCATGGGTGCCAAGGTCACTTCAAGCGGAGGCCGTTTCACGCTGGAGCAGCTCACCAATGGCAGCATTGCCGATGCCATGTTGCTCCCTCGCGATGATAGGGCAGGCTTCGCTTGGATTCAGTTTGAATATCCAGAGCCAGTCACCATCATGTCCATGAAGATGGTAGGCGCAGGTGGCGGAGGCTTTGGTGGCGGTCAGGCTACTACCCAGCTCGAATCCAGCAATGATGGCCAGACCTTCACCACCGTCTGCGATGTGCGTGGGGGCAGCGTCTCACAAGTCACCCTGAGCGTACCAGCTACTACCGCTAAGTATTTCCGCGTGCGTGTGGCCAATCCAGGTGCTGCTGGTGGAGGTTTCTTCGGTATGGGAGGCGGCCCGTCTGCCCCTCCTGCAGGTACCATGATTGCAGAGCTGGAGCTCTATCCTTATACGATGGTGCACCGTTTTGAGGACAAGGCCGCTTTCTCATCGGCATCCAACCTCACCGCTCTCCCTACGCCTGTGGTAGAGGGCGAGGCCTTCCCATCGGCAGCTGATGTGGTAGATGTGACTTCCTACTACCAGAACGGCAAGCTCACTTGGAATGCCCCAGCGGGAGAGTGGAAGATCCTCCGCTTCGGATGGTCGCTCACTGGTAAGCAGAACCATCCTGCGCCTTTCGAGGCCACAGGTCTGGAGGTCGATAAGCTCGACCCAGAGGCTTGGACGCGCTACTTCCACACCTATCTGGATATGTATAAGAAAGCCTCTGGCGGACTGATGGGTCAGCAGGGCGTGCAGTATGTGCTCACCGACAGCTACGAGGCTGAGTGCGAGACGTGGACACCTGCCATGTTCCAGGAGTTCCAGACGCGCAGAGGATACAACCTCAAGACGTGGCTCCCTGTGCTGGCTGGCGAGGTCATCGGCTCACCTACGCAGAGTGATGCCTTCCTCTTCGACTGGCGTGCCACCATCGGCGAGCTGATAGCCGACAACTACACTCTGCTTTCCAAGATTGCCAAAGAAGAATACGGCATGAAGGGACGCTATACGGAGAGCCACGAGGCCGGACGTGCCTACGTGGGCGATGGTATGGATCTGAAGGCTACGGCCGAGGTGCCTATGAGCGCCATGTGGGTCACTGCTCCTTGGGTGCCAGTGGGTCCCGACGGACAGCCTGATATGAGTGTCTATGATGCCGATGATAAGGAGTCGGCCTCTGTGGCACACATCTACGGACAGAACATCGCTGCCGCTGAGTCTATGACGGCTCCGGGCGGAGGCGGAAAGTCCTATTCCTACTATCCAGGCAATCTGAAGTATGTGGCCGATCGGGAGCTTTCCAACGGTATCAATCGCTTCGTGATCCATGAGAGTGTCCACCAGCCAGACGATGTGCACGTGCCGGGTATGTCGCTCGGAGGCATAGGCCAGTGGTTCAATCGCCACGACAGTTGGGCACCATTGGCAGGCATCTGGGCCGACTATATGTCACGCAGCAGCTTCATGCTGCAGGCAGGTAAGAATGTGGCAGATATCCTCTACTACTATGGCGAGGATGGTAACGTGACTTCCGTCTTCAATCGTGCCCCCTCTATCCCTGCGGGCTATCAGTGGGACTACCTCAACCCCGACGGACTGCTGAACCACATATCTTATAATAAGGGTCAGCTCGTCTCAACAGGCGGCACCACCTACAAGGTGATCTGGATGGATCGCAACGTCGATGTGATGTCTATGCCTGTGCTGCGTAAGCTTGCCTCTCTGGTGAAGGCAGGGGCTTGGGTAGGTGGTGTGCGTCCTACGCGTTCTGCCTCCCTCACAGACGATGCAGCAGAGTTCCAATCTCTGGTGGCCGATATCTGGGACGGCGGTCGTAAGAATGTGGTAGAGACCAAGGAACTCTCCGACCTGCTCCGTGCGGCTGGCGTGGCTCAGGATGTCACCCTGCCAGAAGGCTATAAGTTCCTCCATCGTACCCTTCCAGATGTGGAGATCTACTGGGTGAACAAGCCCGCATGCGACTATCAGACCGTCACCCTTTCCTTCCGCGTCAGCGGCCTGAAGCCTATGCTCTGGCACCCAGACAGCGGTGTGCAGGAAGAAGTGACCTACACCCAGAATGACGGGCGTACGGAAGTGACGCTGAACCTCGTGCCAGACGATGCCGTGTTTGTGGTCTTTGCAGGTAAGGCTGCTGATTCCTTCACCGTTTCTGCTGCCCAGCAGAAGGGTGAGCAGGTGCTCGATGGCACTTGGAGCGTGGCCTTCCAGGAGAAGCGTGGTGCCCCAGCTACAGCCGAGTTCCCAGCCTTGGGCAGCTATACCGACTCTGCCGATGAGGGCATCAGGTACTTCTCTGGCATAGCCGACTATACCAAGACCTTCGAGGCAGAGGCCGCAGAGAAGACCGTGCTCGATCTGGGTCGTGTGGCCGATCTGGCAGAAATCTATGTCAATGGCGAGTATTGTGGCGCAGCCTGGAAAGAGCCTTATCAGGTAGATATCACCAAGGCCGTGAGGGCAGGGCAGAATGTCCTTCTGGTGCGTGTGGCCAATGTCTGGGTGAACCGTCTCATAGGCGATGAGCAGCCAGGTGCCACCCGTGTAGGCTGGACAGACGCCCGTGGCTTCGATGGCAGCGAGCCCCTGCAGCCCGCTGGTCTGCTGGGTCCTGTCAAGGTGGTGAACTATTGATAGCGTAAACATAAAAATTTGTCTCATATTCTTGACTATTTCACAAAAGTGCGTAACTTTGCCTGTTGTGAAAAACACCAGTCAGGAATATGAGACGTTTTTATACCTATATCCTTATCCTCTTTGTTGCCCTGCGGGCAGCAGCCAGCGTGCCAGCCAAGTACCAGCCCTACTTGGCGATGGTAGATTCTGCGCTGGAGCATCAGCATGAATACGTGTCCCAGCTTGAAGGGCAGATCAGCGTGCTTCGCAGCCAGCTCCGCACCACGGGCAGCGATGAGCAGCGCTACGTGCTGTGCGACCTGCTTTCACAGAAGTTCTACTACCTCAACAGCGACTCTGCCCTCTATTACCTCGCCCAGAAAGAAGCCCTCGCGGAGAAATACCAGCGAGCCGACTGGAAGAACGAGGTGCTGCTCTCACGTGGCAATCTCTGCACCCAGATAGGCCTGCTCACTCAGGGCGGAGAAGACCTGAACGCCATCCGTCCGCAGGAGCTGACAGACAGCCTGAAAGGCTCCTACTACTCCATGCTCATCTTCCAGCAGACACAGCAGTCGCGCCTCTCCGGCACCTCCTCGCAACTCTCCACCCAGCTCACAGACAGCCTGCAGAAATACGGCTCCTTTGGCGATGATATGACCCAGTATTGGAGCCTGTTCTTCACCTATCAAGGCGCAGACCGCAGCCAGAAGCTGCTGGAGTTCATCACGCAGATCTACCAGCGCCTACATCAGGAGAAAAGCCAGATCAGCGGACGTGCTGCCTTCATGGCATCAGCCAATTATGGAGAGGCAGGCGATGAAGACCGCAGGATGGAGTACCTCTGTCGCTCAGCAGCCGACAATATCTGCTTCGTCAATCGTGACCACAGCGCCCTGCTCAGCCTGATATCCTACCTCATAGAGCAAGACGATGTGGAGCATGCCTACCGCTACATGGACTACATCATGCAGGTGCAGCAGGAGTACCCCGACAACGTGCGCTCCTCCCAGATGGGCCAGTACATGGAGCAGATCTACAACGCCACCCAACGCCTCACGGAGCGCCAGCAGCGCCTCACGCGCCAGTACCTCTACGCCCTCGTCGCCCTGCTCATGGTGCTGCTTGCAGCCCTCTTCTTCTTGGTTCGCTCCCTGCGTCGCCAGCACCGCCAGCAGACGGCCCTCAGTGCCGCCAACCACCAGCTCAGCGAGAGCATCACGCGCCTCACCCAGACCCAGCATCAGCTGCAGGAGAGCCACCAGCAAGTCAGCGAGGTGAACCGTCAGCTGGGTGCTGCCAACTACATCAAGGAGCAGTACATCGGCTCCCTGTTCTCCACCTGCTCAGCGTATATCAACAAGCTCGACAGCTTCCGCCAGGACATCAACCGCAAAATCAAGGCAGGGCAGGTAGAGGAAGTGCTGCGCCAGACGCGGGCCGACAACAGCAAGACGCGTGATGAGGTGAAGGAACTCAACAAGACCTTCGATGCCACCTTCCTCTCCATCTATCCCGACTTCGTGGCCGACTTCCAGACGTTGCTGGGCGATGAAGAACCCCTCACCACCCCGAAGAACGGCCTGAATACCGAGCTGCGCATCTACGCCCTCGTGTGGCTGGGCATCAGCAGCAGCGTGAAGATAGCCGAGTTGCTCCACCTCTCCACGCAGACCGTCTATAATGCCCGCCAGAAGATGCGCTCCCGCAGCCTGCTGCCCGTATCCACTGCCGAGGAGTTCGCAGCCATCGTGCAGGCATTGGGCAGGGGCAAGATTGCTGTAAATCCGTAAAATCGATACGCTCTCCCATGATTTTTGTTACAGATACTTGTGAGATTCCCCCTATCTTTGCATCGAACAAAAAATTTATAACTTATGAAGACGAAATTGTTTTTTGCATTTGCTTTAGTCCTGTGCCTGTTCACATCCATCGATGCCAGCGCACAGCTTGTGATCAACATCCGCTATACAGGTGAGAATGGTGCCGCCCGTAAGTACGTAGAAGAGATGGAGAAGAGTGGCATTGCCGACCGCATTCGTGCCGTAGAGGGCTGCATCGGCTATGAGTATTTCTTCCCAGCCAACGACCCAGAAGGCGTGCTCCTCATCGACACATGGGAAGACCAAGCCGCTCTGAACCGCTACCACAGCTCTCCAGCCATGCAAGAGGCCGCTGCCCTGCGTGAGAAGTATGGCCTGGGCAATCGCCAAGTGCGCATGTTCACCCCTATCACTCCTGGCGGAGCAGGCGGCCAGCAGGGTGGGGCACCGGGCGGACAAGCTGCTCCGCAGCAGCAACGACGCTAAGGTTCCCCGATGCTTTGAAACTACAAAGCCCAATGCCGCTTTATAGAGCGCATTGGGCTTTTTCCTTTATCACATACAGCTGGTCAATCCCAGAGCTGTGGCAATCGCTGTGAGTGTGGTGAGCACGATGTTCACTATCACGCTCCACTTAGTTTTCTTTTCTGGTGTCATGGGAAAGAATTATGAATTGTCAATTTTAAATAGAAATCTTACCCGATGCCTCCACCACCGCCAGTGTCTGGATCAGTGGTTCCACCGCCCTGATTGGTGTTGTCACCAGTGTTCTCGCCACCTTCGTTCTCACCAGTGTCATTGCCAGTATCTGGATCCTCCACTTCGCCGGCATCGGTAGTCACACGCTTCACGATGTTGCCGTTGCGGTCGTAGCAAGTGATCAGGATGCTGGTGTTGGCCAGCTCTTCCTTCAGGCTAACGCTAGGGGTGAACACGATTCGACGGCTCTTAATGAGGTTGGCTTTCACGTCCTCAACGTTGGCCACAGCTTTCGAACGGAGCGAGAATCGCATGGTTCCGAGACCTGGTAGTGCTACTGAGTGACCTTCTGTAGCCCATGCCTTGATCACTTCGCCTGCCGCATCCCAGCATGCCTGCATCACACCCTGGCTCACGCCCGAGCGCAGGGCAGCTTCGCGGATTACCTTCGAGGTCTTCAGGGCAATGTACAGTTCTGGACTCATCACATAGTAGTACCCTGGGTTCTTACCGATTTTGAGTTCGGTTTCTCTTGCATTTACTTTAATTGCCATAGTTTCAATAAGCTTTAACCCAACTTTGACCCTTTCTTTTTGAATTCCCTGCTGTCACAACACTTTCCGTAGGCTCGCTTGCCTCACTGTGTACTACAAACTTTCA
>CALAEY010000051.1 GCA_937891085.1 uncultured Prevotellaceae bacterium
AGAACGCCAAGGTGCTGCACATCGGTATGGCATCCCACAACCTCTTCACCATCTCCTATGCCTACCTGCTCACGGAGATGTATCAGACCCCGAAGGACTGCTTCTGCTTCGAGATGCTGGAGGGCATGGCCAACCACGTGTGGAGGGCGCAGAAGAAGTTAGGCAACCACGTGATACTCTACACGCCTGTGGTGAAGAAGGAGCACTTCCTGAACGCTATCTCCTACCTGGTGCGCCGTATGGACGAGAACACGGCACCAGACAACTTCCTGACGCACTCCTTCTCACTGAAGCCCGACACCAAGGAGTGGAAGGAGCTGCAGCAGCAGTTCATCGATGCCTACGAGATGAAGGACAGCATCACGCATATCCCTACCCGCACACAGGATCGCAACAAGCCGCACATAGGGCAGAAGCCTCAGGACGAGATGATCAACGAGCCTGATACCGACTTCGACCGCTTCTGCAACCAGGAGTGGGTGGAGAAGATCTTCGCCAAGTGGAAGTCGACGGGCAAGATGTCGTTCGAGAAGGCTGCTTGGGGCGACTGGAAGCCTGGCGACCTGCTGCCTACGCAGATAGGCGCTGAGCTGGTGTATAACGACGACCATGTGGCCTACTACGATCGCAGTCAGCCTGGCGATGTGATGGTGTGCGAGATGTCGCGTGCAGACAAGGCACAGACGGAGCGCATCCTCGAGATAGCCGACCAGGATCCTGCTGGGTGGCGGAATACCACCATCGAGGAGCGCCACCTTATTATGTATAAGGCAGCCAACATTCTGGGACAGATGCGTGGCGACCTGAATGGCTCTATGTGCGCCATCACTGGCAAGACGATAGAGGAGGCCGATGTGGAGGTGTCGGAAGGCATAGACTACTGCCGCTTCTACACCACCACGATGAAGAAGTATGCGGCGCTGGACGATATCGAGATGAAGGCGAAGGGCACGGTGCTGGTGCTCTCACCTTGGAACTTCCCTTGCGCCATCCCTTGTGGAGGCGTGGTGGCTGCGCTGGCCTCAGGCAACACCTGTATCCTGAAACCTGCCACCGTAGCAGCTCCTGTGGCTTGGCTCTTCGCCAAGGCCTTCTGGGAGGCTGGCGTGCCTAAGGAGGCACTGCAGGTGGTGATCACTGACAAGGAGGCTACCCCTCTGCTCACGGCATCGCCTATCGTGAAGCACATCATTCTCACGGGTGGTACGGAGACGGCTCAGGCCATCGCACATGCCAATCCGCGCAAGCCGCTGTCTGCAGAGACGGGTGGCAAGAACGTGATGATACTCTCTGCCAAGGGCGATCGCGACCACGCCATCATGAACGCTTGTCGCTCAGCCTTCGGAAACGCAGGTCAGAAGTGCTCCGCTTGCTCTATCTTGCTGGTGGAACGCTCTGTATACAATGATCCAGAATTCTTCGAGAAGCTGAAAGACTGCGCTTCTTCACTGAAGGTGGGTGGCGTATGGAACGCTGGCAACATCGTTGGCCCTATGATCACCAACCAGAATGAGAAACTCGCCAAGGCCTGCGAGCTGGAGCCAGGGGAGAAGTGGCTCATCGCCCCAGAGTTCGTGGATGAGAAGAAGTACATCCTCAAGCCAACGGTGAAGGTGAATGTGAAGCCAGACTCCTTCACGTTCCGCACGGAGCTCTTCGCCCCTCTGCTGGCCGTGACACCGTTCGACACGCTGGAGGAGGCTGTGGAGCTGGTGAACAGCTTGGACTACGGACTGACCTCAGGCTTGCAGTCGCTCGACGAGGCAGAGCAGCGTTACTGGAAGAACCACGTGAAGGCAGGCAACCTCTACATCAATCGTGGCATCACGGGGGCTGTGGTGAATCGTCAGCCATTCGGAGGCATGAAACTCTCTGCCTTTGGTCCAGGACTGAAGGCCGGCGGACCTAATTACTGCACGCAGTTCATGACTATCACAGACAAGCCTGGCACGGATACTGACTATAAGGCCTCCTATGCAGCCTGGTATGAGAAGGAGTTCAAGCATGCACGCAACATTCAGCCTAAGATACGTGGTGAGCAGAACGTGTTCCGCTATCTGCCATTGGAAGGCGGCATGGTGCTGCGCCTCTTTGGCGACGAGACGCTGGAGCAGGTGCAGATGGTGCAGCTGGCAGCCCAGACGGTGGGCACGCCGCTCACGGTCTCTGTGGATGAGCGCCACCCACTGGCTGCCCAGATCACTGGCACGGTGAAGAAGGAGAATCTGGCTACCTTCTGCGAGAGCATTCGCCACTATGATCGCATACGTGCCTTCTCTGCACAGATCCCTGATGTGCTGTTCGAGGCAGCAGCCAACTACAACAAGTACGTTGCGCAATCGGCCCCTGTGAAGGATGGACGCATCGAGCTGTCGCTCTACATTCAGGAGCAGAGCATCGCGAATGAGTATCATCGCTATGGCTCGCAGATAGAGGTGCCAGAAATAGAATAATGAATAAACCCTCGATAAGAATTTCATGTTTGAGTACCTTTGCAACACATTGTGAAAAAAGATCATTTATGAATAGAAAACTAATGTATGCCCTCATGGCCTTAGTGGCCGTGACAGCACTGAGCGGTTGCGAGGATGAGGACTTCGAGAAAGCCTATGATGAAGAGACCTCCCTCGACTCGCCATTCCTCTTCTCGGAGGGCTATCAGGACACCATCGTCGTAGCCTACGACCTGCCCACACCCACCACCGACTGGCTGGGCATGGTGAAGGATGAGACCAAGGTGTGCAAGTTGAGTATCCCTGGTACCCATGACACCATGACGGGCATGGGATTCTACCAGCCCATGCTGAAGTATGTGTTCGACATGACAGCCATCAGTCAGGTATCAACGCTTGAGGAACAGATGGCCTGCGGCCTGAGGTTCTTCGACATTCGTCCTGTGGTGAGCATCGACACATTGGCCACTGACCCAGCAGAGAAGCAGATCCTACGCTTGGCGCATGGCATCAGCGAGATAGATGTGACCTTCGAGGAGGCCATCGATCAGTTGCAACGCTACTTGAAAGCCCATCCGTCTGAGTTTTTCATCGCCAAGTTGCAGGCTGACAACGGCATGGAGAACCAGAACAACTGGACCGTGCTGCTCAACAAGGTGCTAAGCAAGCAGAAGTACGACGGACTGTTCGTAGAGGATTGGCGCCCAGACCTCACGGTGGGTGAGATGCGTGGCAAGATACTCTGGCTGAGCCGCTTCGACCTGCGCCCGCTGAATGCTGCCTTCCATTACCCCATAGTGTATTGCGACTGGCCTGATGAGGATCCTGACATTGACGAGAATCTCAATCCTGAAGCTCAGCGCAGCTGTGCCATATATAACATGGAAGACCCTGCACTGAAGGCTACCCTCTATGCGCAGGACTACTATAAGACCACCACTGAGCAACGCATGAAGAACAAGCAGAAGACGGTTATCGACATGATGCACAGCGCTCGTGAGGCTACCGCTTCTGATGATGATATCTGGATTGTGAACCACACTTCGGCCTATACAGAGGTGTCGCCACGCGGATACATCACCAATGCTTCCATCCTGCACCCGATGGTCATAGAAGACCTGCAGAAATACGAGGGTACCGTGGGCATCATGCCTATGGACATGGCCTGCCACGACTACGTACATTGTATCATCAACGGCGGTACGCCCTACACCAGCGATTTCCTCTATGGTTTCTACCCATTGAGCCAGTCGCTCACCAATCTGCTCATCAAGTCAAACAAACAATACTTCAAATAAGATTCTTATGATAAAAGATACGAGACACGATATTCACAGACTCATCATGCTCTTCATGATGATGATTGTGGCAGCAGGGACTAAGGCCCAAAATATCGACAAGTTGCATGCTGAGGACGGACTCTTCAACCACCTCTCTGTAGGCTTGTCTTCTGGCCTGACAGGTGCTGGTATCGATGTGGTCATGCCTGTTCACAAGTTAGTGACGCTGAGGGCGGGTATCTCCGGATGGGATATTGGCGACATCAAGTTTGATGCCATCAACACGGCATCTGAAATCACGGAGATGCAGATGGTGGAAGCCGAGGCCGTGAAGCGTTCGCAGATGGTTGATAAGGTGGAACTGGCTGTGAAGCCCAACTTCTGGAATTTCTTCCTGCTGGGTGAGGTGCACCCCTTCAATAACCAGCCTTTCTATTTCTCTGCTGGTCTGTTTGTTGGCAGCCAGAACTTCGTCCATTTCCGCAATACCAACGAAGGAGGCCTGGACTATCTCTACTATGCCAATCAGTTGGTGGAAGACTACAATCGCGTCTTCCGCACTAACTATCCGCCTATAGGACTGAAATTCGGAGATTACGTGTTCACAGCAGATGAGCGTGGTAATATTGACGTGCGCATGAAGACCAATGCAGTGAAGCCCTATCTCGGCATAGGCTTTGGCCAGCACCTCGCGAAGACCCATCGTGTCAGCCTGGCTGTTGATGCAGGCCTTCTGTTCTGGGGCACGCCAAAATTCGTGCTGAACAACGAAACGGAGATCAAGTCATCGGGCAAGAATTCTGGCCTCAGCGGCACTCTGTCATGGTTGAAAGCCTGGCCCAACCTGCAGATACGAGTAGCCTACAAAATCTTTTAGTGACTGCAAGCTTGGTCTATCTTCTTGGTGAAGGTACACACCTGAGATTCATTGTAGGCAAAGACAAGTTCAAGTCAATATTTAGATGATATGGAGATTATCAGAGCAGCAAAGACAGCAGAACAGGCAGGGGCCTATTATGTGCGCATTCAGGCTATGGCTCGCAAACATCATATTCCACTTAGTGTGGAGTTTGATGAGCATGACACACCTGACACCAAGTATATTGTGATTGTTGACAACTATCTGCCTATAGCAACATGTCGGCTATACGCTATTGATAATGTCAGAGTCATGCTGGGGCGTATCGTTGTACTTCCAGAGTATCGTGGGCAGGGTATTGGTACGCTGGTCGTAAAAGAAGCGGAGATCTGGGCCAAAGAGCTGGGCTTCAAGACTGCTGTGTTAGAGAGCCGTGATAACAAAATCCCTTTCTATGAAACCATGGGCTATGTGGCTGATTTCTCCCAAAAGATAGTTGGTGAGACCTTCACTTGCTACAGGATGGAGAAAGAACTTTAACCCAAGTTTGACCCCACCTGTCAAATTTTCAGAAAAAATCGCGTTGTTTTA
>CALAEY010000052.1 GCA_937891085.1 uncultured Prevotellaceae bacterium
GTAATCAGCACGAAGAAAATGACGGCCAACGTCAGTCGAATCTTACGTAACATATGATAAAGAATTAGTTAGAAATAATTAGCCACTTAATCATGCCAAAAGTATGAAAAATATTTGAACATTTCAAATATTATACCCTGAAAGCGAGAAAAAGAGAGCTTAAAGCGAAGTAGGCAGCGGTTAGGCTATCAGAAAACTCTAATTTATGAAGCGCTTTCCATGTATTCGTCAAGCCTGTTGCTCCACAGATATTTGTGAGTCTCACGTGCAGCCACCCCACTAAGTAGTAGTAGTGCCACAAGGTTTGGAATAGCCATGAGCGCATTCATGCAGTCGGCTATATTCCAGATGATGTCCAAGCTCACCGTGCTGCCCACAAACAGCGCGATGATGAAGCACACCCTGTAGGCATTCTTCAGCCGGCTGCCATGCAGATATTCCACAGCACTTTCGGCATAGTAGCTCCAGCCCAGTATGGTGCTGAAGGCGAAAGTCAGGATGCCGAAGGTCAGCAGCGGAGCACCGATGTAAGGTATCTTATTAAAGGCCACCTTGGTCAGTGCCGCCCCATCGGCATAGCTGATGTCTGGATGCGCCAAGATGCTGCTCACCAACACCAATCCCGTGAGGGCGCATATCACCACCGTATCCCAGAAGGTGCCTGTGCTTGATACCAATGCCTGACGAACAGGGTTCTTGGTCTGCGCGGCTGCTGCCACGATGGGCGCACTACCCAGACCGCTCTCGTTGCTGAACAAGCCGCGGGCGATACCATAGCGGGCCGCCATCATCACCGTGGCCCCCACCAGTCCGCCACCAGCTGCCGCTGGCTGGAAAGCTGCCCGCACTATCAGCTGCAAGGCGGGCCACACATAGGCACCGTTCATGAAGAGGATGATCACGCAGCCTATCACATAGAACACCGCCATGAATGGTACCAGCACCGTGCATACACGGGCGATGATCTTCACGCCGCCCAGTATCACCACGCCCGTAAGGATGCAGACGGCAAGGCCTGTCACCCATTGAGGCACGCTGAAGGTCTCGTTGGTCAGCAGGGCGATGGAATTGGCCTGTACCGTACAGCCTATGCCAAATGCCGCCAGAGCCGTGAAGATGGCAAAGATCACGCCCAGCCACTTCATGTGCAGTCCGTGTTCCAGCGCATACATCGGTCCGCCTACCCACTTGCCATCCTTGTTCTTCACACGATACTTCACCGCCAGCAGCGCCTCCGCATACTTCGTTGCCATGCCGAAGATACCCGTCAGCCAGCACCACAGCACAGCCCCTGGTCCGCCCAGCGCCACCGCCGTAGCCACACCCACGATGTTACCTGTTCCGATGGTGGCTGCCAGCGCCGTGGCTAAGGCCCCGAACTGGCTCACCTCCCCAGCCCCCTTGTCCTTGCTCATGGAGAGCTTGATGCCTGTGATGAGCTTTCGCTGGGGGAAGCGCAGGCGTATGGTGAGGAATAGATGTGTACCTATCAGCAGTATGATCATGGGCCAGCCCCAGAGAAAGGAGCTAAGCGCTGTAAAAATATCATTTATAGCATTCATCAGCAGTTTATCTTCCAATTTTGCCGTAAAGATAGTAAAATAGTACAAAAATGTTCATGACTTTGCAGAAACTTTATCAAAGTCACTTTGGCATCAAGGGGGCTAAGTTGTATAAAAGGTGACTATCAGTCGAGATTCACCAGCGTGTAGTCCTTGCTACCCAAGCCTATCTGCTCGGCATAGTCGGTAATGTAGGTGCCGTGCTGACGATTGATGCGCTCGATGAGCGGCTGGTTGTCGTCACCCGGACGGCCCTGATAATTGAACACCTTGTCAAGGCAGGCCTGATCAACAGCCACAGGGTCGAGGCTGGCCATGATGCCCATATCCAGCAACTCAGGCTTGGCTGGATGTCCGTCGCAGTCGCAGTCCACAGACATATTGTTCATCACATTGATGTAGATCACGCGACCTTTCATGTACTCATGCACAGCCTGTGCAGCAGCAGCCATAGACTCCAGGAAATCGTCCTGTGTATCGCCAGCTGCCAGATACCCTGGTGTCCAGGTCAATGCTGGGTCTGTGGTCTTGCCGGCAGAATGGATATAAGCCTTGCCATTGGTAGAAGCCACGCCGATAGACGCGTTCTTCAGCACACCGCCGAAGCCACCCATGGCATGTCCCTTGAAATGTGCCAGATTGATCATGAAATCATAGTTCTGCAGGTGTTCGCCCACGATGTCATACTCCAGATGCTTCTGATCCTTGGCTGGGATGCGCATCTCGCCATACTCATCCATCAAGTCAACGGTAAAGATGCTGTCGAAGCCATGCTCGTGGATGGTCTTCCAGTGGTTCTTAGGATCTTGGCGTGAGCCGCCATAGGCGGTACAGCACTCTACAATGGTGCCATCAACTTCCTCCACCAAACCACGGATAAGAGTGGGCTTCAGGTAATGAGGATTGCCACCCTCACCTGTAGAAATCTTCACAGCCACCTTGCCTGAAGGCTCTACGCCCAGGGCTTTATAAATCTTCACCAGAGACTCTGGTGTGATGTCTTTAGTGAAATAGACTGTTGCCTTCTGAGCGGCCTCTGGTTCTGCTGCCACGACATTGCTCTCTGCTTGCTTATTGCCTCCGCATGCACTCAGGCTGAAGAGTAGGGAAAGCATACCCATAGAGAAAACTTTCTTCATATCGCTTTACTATAATCAAATTAAACACTTCCTATCAAGGCAGCTGGTTGTAGACCTCGTCTGACACTTCTTCCAGCCACTCGTTGCTGTGGATCTTCTGGACATCGGTCTCATAGCCCACATGCTGGAACCACGAATCCTTAGCGGCTCCATGCCAATGCTTCACGCCTTCGGGGATGGTGATCACGGTGCCTGGAGTCATCTGTACGGCAGGCTTGCCCCACTCCTGATACCAGCCACGGCCAGCCACGCACATCAGCACCTGAACAGCGCCATGGTGAATATGCCAGAAGTTGCGACAGCCTGGCTCGAAGGTCACATTGTAGGCCCCACTCTCTCCCAGCATGGTGAGGTAGCTCTGGCCCGTGAAGTATTTGTTGAACGGATTTGGCTCACCCTTTGGCCATACGGAGAAATCTACGGTCTGCACGATGGCCGTCTCCTGTCCGAGGAACTGCGCCACCGCCTTGGCACAACGCTGCCCTTCTTCTTCTCCCACACGCTCGCTGAGCACGGCAGGCATCTGGCAGAGCTGCTCCTCTGTGACGCCCACCTTATGGGCACCTGCCACGTGGGCATTGAGCTGAGGTTCGCAGCCTGGCAGGGCAGAGATGGCGCTCACGGTCACTATCTCACGATCTATGTGGCTCAGGTTATTGCGGGCAAAGATATCGCCGAAGAGGTGCGCCTTGAGGTAGTAGTCGGTCTGCGGGGCAAAGGCATAGTTGAATGCTCCGAAGAGATCCGTCTGCACCTTGGTGCCTTGCTTCAGGGCATCATAGTCGGCTGGCAGGGGGTCTGCCTCCTTGCCTTCCTCTGTTTTCAGGCCTTGCTGCGTACGCTCGGCTATCACCTGCTGCAGGGCACCCAGCGCGTTGAGTGAGCGTGGGAAACCCGTGTAGGCATAGAGCTGCGAGAGTGCTTCCTTGATTTCACTCACGGTGAGCCCCTGTTCAAAACCATCGTTGACAGCAGCCTTCAGGCCATTAATATCGCCCTTGGCCTCCGTGGCAGAAATCACCACCAGAGCCTGTTGTTTCTTACTAAGTTCCATAGTTCCTTGTGCATTAATAAAGTTAGATGCCAGCAGTAATGCGGCACAGATTATTATTTGTTTCATTGCTTAAAAATTTGGCAGTAAAGATACGTAAAAAAAACGGTACACTCCGCATGGAGCGTACCGAAAATGTAATATCAGCTTATAAAAGCGAATAAACAGGCCTTGCTGAGAAATTGGCCTCCTTCACCACTTGCTCAATCCAGCGGAAGAGGTCATTGAGGTTATAGTCGCCAGAGTGTGGACGATTGTATGGCAAGGCGAAATCTACGTCGTAGCCATTGTTGACCAACTTAGTGTAGAGATTCACAGGCACAGGGAAGCTGGTGTCACGATCTCGTCCGCCATGACGGAGGTACCAATGTGGGGCTGTCTGGCTCACGCCATCGCCGATGAAGTTCATAGGGTTGTAGATGCGCACGCGCTCTGCCAAGGCTGGATCTATCTCGCTGCTGCCAGTGGCCTTCTGCAGGCTGTAGGCGGTGAAGTTGACAGAAGAACCCGTGGCATCGCCAAATACATTGTTCTCTGGAGAAGCGCTGCCCCCCTCTACGTCCTTCTGATCGAAGGCTGGAGGATTCTTCAGCTTGGTGGCATTGGCCACATAGGTGAGGTAGGTAGGCATGTCGAGGTCGATCACAAAGTCGCCTTGACGAGCCTGCTGGAACTGCACCGTGCCACCAGGGCCGAAGGATGGCGCTTGGCGGTTATTGGCACCTTGTGGGCCTTGTCCCTGAGGACCGCCTTGTCCCTGAGGGCCCTGAGGACCACCCTGCCCTCTGCCAGGCATGCCGCCTCCGAAACCACGGGCTGCCACCTCATTATATTTCACGCCCAGATTGTCTGGAAGGTCTACACCCTCATCCTTGGCACGCTGCAGGGAGGTAATAAGGAACGACTTCAAGTAATCCATATAATTGTCTGCTGTAATGGCAGTTCCGTCAGCCTTCTTCAAGCCAAGACTATTGATGTAGGCAGGATAGGCAGCAGCCAATTCCTCAGACACTTTCTTCTGAGCCTCCGTCAGTCCGCGCTGATTGTTCAGGAAGCCATAGAGCCACTCATAGGCCATGTCGGCATGATCCAGGTCTGTGATAGGACAGTAGCAAACGGCAGCATAGACATCGTCTGTGGCAGGGGCAGCACCCATAGCCTCCAGATATTTGTCGTAGGCGGGATTGTTGCCCGTGGCACCCAGCAGCGATGACATGGCACCACCCGCACTCGTTCCGTCGGTGATGATGAGACGGGAGTCGCCTGGAATCAGGTCGTCGTTATACTTCAGGTAGCGGATGGCAGCCTTCAGGTCGACCAGTCCGCCAGGGGTGCGGCCCGTATAGACGGTCTCACCAGCGGCATTCTTCACGGTAGAGTTGGAGCCGCGTGCCCCAGGGATGCACACCACATAGCCCTCCTTCAAGGCACGCCCTGTGGCATCGGTGGCAGAAGGCGTATTGGCAGCAGAGGCCATGTAGCCGCCCACGTAGGTACGCAGGAAAACAGGAACACCAGCCTGTGCCCCAGCCGACTGCTCAGGCACGTAGATATTCAGGCTCTGGTAGGCAGAGTCTTCCACATTGGTGACATAGAAAATCTTCTCATAAGCCTTGTACTTGATGACCTCACCCGTGGGGAGCGTCAGAGAACCATCCGTGCCACTCTCAGGGTGGAAACGGAGCGCAGGAATGACCTGCGACGGAGCTGCTGCCACATAGCCTGCGGCAGAGCCCTGTGCCTGCGTGCATGCCGAGAAAACGCATGATACTAAACAGACACCCAGAACATAAAGAACTTGTTTTTTCATCTGATTTGCTTTATCATTTATCATAAATCAACAGCAAAGATAGAAAAGTTTTGCTAGATTCGAATAAAAATGCTTAAATTTGTGGCACGTAAACCAACTAAGTAAATTATGAAGAAAAGACCTATCCTTCTGCTTTCGCTGCTGCTTGTGGTACTCACGCTGCAAGCCAAGAAGACCTATACCATCGTGGTGTCTATGGATGGCTTCCGCTGGGACTACACGCAGAAGTATCATGCCCCCAACATCGAGCAGGTGGGGCGTGAAGGCGTATGGACCAACATGCTGCCCAGCTACCCTGCCTCGACATTTCCCAACCACTACGCCATAGCCACCGGACTGGTGCCCGATCATCATGGCATCGTGAACAATACGTTCTGGGACCCTAAGACGCAGACCACCTTCTCTTCTGGCAATCCTGAGACCAGCAGCAACGGCTACTACTTCGATGGGGAGCCTATCTGGCTCACGGCACAGCACCAAGGTCTGAAGACGAGCATCGTGTATTGGGTGGGGTCAGACGTGGCCGTGCAGGGCGAATATCCCAACTCCTACAAATCGTATCGTGAGCCGCCTCTGCTGGACTACTACGCCCGTGTAGATACCGCCATGGCACACCTGAGCAAGCCTAAGAGCGAGCGCCCCAGCCTGGTGATGATCTACTTCGACGAGCCCGACCATCAGGCGCATCTGCATGGCCCAGACTCCCCAGAGGTGTCGAAGGCCGTGGAGCGTGTAGACAGCGTGATAGGCTACCTGCGCAGCGAGATCAGCAAGCTGAAGATAGCCAAGCAGGTGAACCTCATCTTGCTGGCAGACCACGGCATGACCAACATAGCCGATGAGCGCTGCGTGCGTCCGTCAGACTACCTCAAGCCTGAGTGGTACGAGCATATCGTGACGGGCATTCCAGCCTACATCTTCAGCAAGCCGCAGTACCGCGACTCCATCATGCAGGCCTTGGAGCATGCCCCACACATTCAGGTCTATAAGAAGGAGGACATCCCCGCTATCATGCAGTTTGGCACCAATGAGCGTGCTGGCGACATCTTGGTGAAGCCCGACTTGGGGTGGCAGTTCGCCGATACGCCTAAGCACCAGAACGGCAATCATGGCTACGACCCACACGATAAGGAAATGTGGGCCCTCTTCCGCGCCGTAGGCCCATCATTCAAGAAGGGCGGCTACAAATCCAGCATGTTCCAGAACATCGACGTATATCCGCTGCTATGCCACCTGCTGGGCATCAAGCCAGCCCCTGTCGATGGCAAGTTGGAACGCATCAGCGAGATACTGAAATAAACAGAAGAAGGCTCCCCATTGAGGAGCCTTTTTCTTTCTAGTACCCTAACTCCTCTCCTACCAGCACCACGGTGTGGCGGCCAGCAGGGAAGCTGTTGCGCACCACTTGCAGCACGTTGCAGATGCAGGCGGGCGACAGGCATTCGTGGCATACCCCATCGGCCGTGCAAGGCGTGGCAGACCCCAGACGGGAGGTGTTGATAGGTGCAGCCGTATGGCGGGCCCTGCTGATGGCCTCCTGCACATCACGCGTCACCTTATTCAGTCCTATCACATGAATCACCCGCTTAGGGCCGAAGGTAATCGCAGCCACACGGTTGCCCCTTCCGTCGATGTTCACTATCTGCCCATCCTCCGTGATGGCATTCGCGCTGGTGAGGAAGAAGTCGGCCCCCAGCGCCTGATGATACACCACATCGGCCTCCTCTGGCGTGGTGGCCAAGTCGCGGTCATAGACCACATAGTCGGCCGCTTTGATGGCAGCCGTGAGCCCCATGTCACGAATGGTCATGGAGCCGCCCCACGACACGGAGCTCCCTGCAGGCATCAGTTCCAGCACCTGCTTCACCGCCTGCTCCGCATCAGCGCAGTAGTAAGCCTCAAAATGGCGTCTTTGCAATGCCTTCACCAGCTTCTCGCCCAGCAAGGCGTTTCGTTTCTCTTTCGCAGTCATAAAATAATTATGAATTATGTTTTTGCTGAATTTTTTGGCGAATATACAAAAAAATGTCTACATTTGGCCAAAGAATAAACAGTATAAGTCTAAAATGAACATTTTATTAGCATTATGAAACTGAAAAACTTTCTTCTTGCAGCAGCTGCCTGCATGTCGGTAGGCATGGCACAGGCGCAGCAGACTTTTCCGACAGAGACCTTTAAGACCAAGAGTGGAAAAGACGTAGTGATCACCCTCATCAAGCATGCTTCTATCATAGTGAGCTATGAGGACTTCCGCATCGCCATAGACTGCACACAGCGTTTCGGCGATATGACGGTGGACTACTCCGCCATGCCCAAGGCAGACGTTATCCTCGTGACTCATGAGCACGGCGACCACTTCGACAAGAACGCCATCGCCCAGCTGGAGAATGAGCACACGGTGCTTATCCTCAACGGCACAGCCCAGCGCCAGCTGGAGCGTGGAGACATCATCCAGAACTTCCAGAGCCGCCACCTGCGTGGTGACATCCTGCTGGAGAGCGTGGCTGCCTACAACACCACGCCAGACCGTATGCGCTACCACCCACAGGGCAACGGCAACGGCTATGTGCTGACCATCGACGGCCTGCGCATCTATGCCGCAGGTGACACGGAGGACGTTCCAGAGATGGCCGATCTGAAGGACATCGACGTAGCCTTCCTGCCCGTGAACCAGCCCTTCACCATGACCGTAGGCCAAGCCGTTCATGCCGCCCAGATGATCAAGCCCAAAGTGCTCATCCCCTACCACTTCAGCCAGACCCCTATCGAGCAGCTGAAGCAGGCGCTTGATGCCGCCAACTCTGGTATCGACGTAAGGCTGCGTGAGATGCAGTAAGCAGTTACGTGAGGTATAAACACAAAGAGAGGGTATGACTATACTGACATACCCTCTCTTCTTTTTGCCGTGACAGAATCAGCCTATGCCGCTGTCGCCACCTTCTGTGGAACCACCGCCCTCGGTTGTGCCACCGCCTTCGGTAGAGCCACCGCCTTGGGTGCTGCCACCCTCGGAAGAGCCACCTTCAGTTGTTGAGCCGAATAATCGACTTAATTTAGAATAAACAAACATCCCCCCGCCAAGCAAATCATCAGGCTGCTGGCGGGGGGATTTCTTTGTATCACTTTCTACCCTATCGTAATGGTATATCTGCTCATGAACGAGGCACCGGGCAAGAGGTGGTTCATCAGGGGCTTGTCCTTGAACTCTCCGCTGAAGCCACGGGGGTCGCCGATGCCGTACCAAGGCTCTATGCAGACGAAGGGGGCATGCTTGCCGTAGGGACTCCAGAAGGCACAGACGGGGGTCTGATAGTCCACCGTCACAGCGGGCTCGCCATCGGTATCTACCAGCATGGCACGGTGGGTCTGACAGCGGTGAATCTTCACGGAGTCGTTGCGGAAGAAGTCCTCGGTGAGGTCTATGATGCCCATGTCGGCCTCCAGAGGCACCTCCTCCATGTCGTGGCTGCCATCGGCATAGCTCTTCAGGGTAGTCATAGGAGCCTCATTGTCGAGCTTGATGCGGCCCTCCAGCTTACCGCCTGGCACATTGAAGGCAGGGTGTCCGCCTATCTGGAAGTGTATCTCGCGGCAGTCGGTGTTCTCCACGTGCCAGATGACCTGAATCTTGTTGCCCTCCAACTTATAGGAGATGGCGAGGTTGAAGTGGTAGGGATAGACCTTCAGGGTGGCATCCGACTCATGCAGGGCCAGGGTGACCTTCTGAGGGCCCTGGCTCACCACGGTGAAGAGGGAGTCGCGTGCAAAGCCATGACGGGATAGGTAATACTCCTTGCCGTCTACTCGGTAGGTATTGTCGTTCACGCTGCAGACAATGGGGAACAAGATGGGTGAATGGCGGCTCCACTCTGGGCCTGCCTGCCACATGTACTCCCGCCCATCAGCGTCTTTCACACTCTGGAGCTCGGCTCCCTTCTCAGCCACTCGTATGGTCAGCTGTTCGTTCTTCAGTTCTATCATAGTCGGTAAAATATTGATCTACCAGCAAAGATACAATTATTTTTTCTACATTTGCAACGGAATACTTAATTATATGGACATGAAAGAAATAGTGAGATACACATTGTCGATGTGGCTGCTGGTGACTGGGCTGATGGTATGCACCACTGCCAGCGGACAGACGCGGAAGCAGAAGATACAGGCTGCCATAGAGCGACAGATGGCAGACTATCCGCAGTCGGAGTTGCAGGATCTGTACAAGTCGTTCTTCCAAGACCGCTTCGGACCGGGGCACATCATAGCCGATACTACCTCGGCAGGCAACTATCTGCGACAGGAGATGGCCACTGCCAAGCGCTTTGACGGTGCCTACTACGAGCCTACGGGCTTTGAGGGGAACCTGGTGCGGGTGAACCTGCGGGTGCTGCATGAGGGACTGATAGACTATGACACGTTCTTCTCTGCCTTCGTGCGCAGCGTGAACAGCATCAAGCCCTACACGGTGAAGAAGTGGAAAAAGGAGTGGCGCCAGATACGCCAAGTGATAGGCGACATGAAACTGGAAAGCCTCCCCCACTTCGCTGAGCAGGAGAGGCAGATAAATGACGTGCTGGCGAAAGGCCAGTATCAGATGGACCACAGCGACACCTATGGTGTGGTGTACGACCCTCACTACCGCATTGTAGAGCGGAAGATCTTCGAGCAGGAGCTGCTGCCCTTGATTGAGGGGCGGAAGTAATCCTACAGCTTGTTAATCCAGTTCGATTTTTCCCTTCATGGCCTTGGTGATGAGCTTGCCTGCAAGATTGGGAGCCAAGCGGGTGAGCTTATCCATGGCCTTGCAGTCCTTGCCTATCTTGATGCGTTTCTTGCCACGCTCCATGCCACGGACGATGACTTCTGCGGCATCCTCGGGCATGGTGAGCAGGAAGCCCTTGTACTGCTCTATCTGCTCACGTGTAAACTCTACCTTGGAAGCGCCAGAGTTCTTCTGGATGTTGGTGGCGATGGAGCCAGGGAACACCACTGACACTTGGCAGCGGGTATCGGCCAACTCGCACATCAGGCCTTCTGTCATCAGCTTCACGGCTGCCTTGGAGGCTCCGTAGGTCACCTGTCCTGGCACGGGCAGGAAAGAGCCCATGCTGGCTACGTTCACCACGTGTGCCTCTGGGCGTGTGAGCAGGTATGGCAGGAATGTCTTGAGCACGTAGAGGGTGCCGTAGAAGTTGATGTTCATCACGCGCTCTATCTCTGCGTAGAGCGTATCTGCCAAGGTGCTGAACTTCTGTATGATGCCGGCATTGTTGATGAGTCCGTCAAGCTGTCCGAACTTACCTATCACTTCATCCTTCAGGCTCTCGATGAGGGCACGGTCTGTGATATTGGCCACCACAGGGGCTACCCTATCCTTCAGCTCACCAGCCTTCTCTACCGTGCCTTGCAGGGCGGTAGGATTGAGGTCGAGTGCCACTACACGCGCACCTTTCCCGATCAGATTCAACACTAACTCGCGGCCCATGCCACCGCCTGCACCCGTCACCAGAATAACTTTGTCTTTTACCTTCATAACTCTATCAATTTTTTATTTTCTGCAAAGTTAGGGCAAATCTATTGGCCTGAAAAGGTCAATTTCAAAGCTAAATTCTATCTATTTCTGCTATTCGGGGGAAAAAAGCACTTTTTTAATGCAAGGTTTTCTTATTTTTGCGTTTATAGAGTAACAAAACATGGGAAATATGAAGACAAGGAATATTTGGATAGCTTTCTTCTGCCTGATAGGGGCCTGCCTGATGCAGGGCTGCTCGGTGGAAGATGATGATATGGTAGACGAGATCAGCCAGAGATTCGGTAACTTGGATGCCGTAAGTATCAACGCACAGAGCGTGCAGGCGCTGGTGACCACGATGACGGCTGCTGACGGCACCTTCTACCTGCGTGAGAGCGAGAACCGACTGCTGCGGCCCGTGAACATGAAGGACTCTCCCTATGGCAACAAGGAGGTCAGGGCGGTAGTCATATATAAAGAGGTGGTGCAGTCGAGCAGCCAAAACCCAAAGATGGTGGATGTCTATGTGACGTGGATAGAAGAGATATATACCATGAGTGCCAAAGATATAGCTGATAGAGTAGCTGGTCAGTATGACTATGACGCAGACTGGGAACCGGCTCTTACCGTACGCTCCATAGACATTGTGAACGACTGGGTGAACTCACTCACAGACGGATACCTGACGCTGCACTACCATGTAGACGGATACGACTTGAACGACATCTATCTGCTCACAGGCCAGAACCCAGACGATCCCTATGAGATGACCTTGTATGGCATACCTGTGGTGAGCAACAGCAATACTATAATGCCATCGGATGGTCTGATAGCCTACAAACTCGACAATCTGCCTCCCACTGGCGGCGAGGTGAAGATAGTGACGCTGCGCTGGTATTCACCCACGGGATGGAAAAAGGCACAATTCTATTATCGAACGGAATGATGACGATTCACAATTGACAATTCGCAATTGACAATTCACAATTGACAATTCACAATTGACAACGGGGTTAGAGTATTATCTGGGGGCTGATGAATCAGAAGAGCATAGCGGAAATAGAGCTGGTAAGACGGATGCAGGAGCATGACCCACGGGCCATGAGGCAGTATTATGACCTCATGGTGGGCTACCTTACGGCCGTATGCGCTCGCTACATCACCCAGGAGGAACAGCAGAAGGATGTGCTGCAGGAGAGCTTCATCAAGATCTTCGGTGCCATAGACCAGTTTGACTACAGGGGCGACGGATCGCTCCACGCCTGGTCCAGACGTGTGGTGGTGAACGAGGCACTCTCTGCCCTGCGACAAGACAAACAGCTCACCGCCTTCAGCTATACGGAGCAACTGCCTGATGTCCCTGAAGAAGACCCCGACTCTGACGATGTGCCTGCAGAAGTGATACAGCACTTCATCCGCGAACTGCCTGAGGGCTACCGCACGGTGTTCAACCTCTACGTGTTTGAGGATCACTCGCATCAGGAAATCGCAGAGATGCTGCACATCAAGGAGAGTTCTTCGGCCTCACAACTGTCGAGGGCCAAGAGCATACTGGCAAAAAAGATAAATGAGTATAAAGCGCATAATAACGATAAGCAATGACTGACAAGAACTGGAAGCAGAAACTGCAAGACAAGATGGCTCACTATGAGGAGCCTGCGCCCGATGGCCTATGGGAGAGCATCGAGCGTAATGTGCCTGCCGTGGTGCCTACGCACACGGACAGAGGGCATACGGTCTCCCTATGGTTTGGACGACTGGCAGGTGCTGCTGCAGCCATTGCCATCGCCTTGCTCATAGGTAAACTCTGGTGGAACCAGACCACGGATGTCGCCCCCTCTCCCACGACATCTGGATCTTCATTCCAGGCGGATATCCCGAGTGAGCAGCCTGCTGTAAGCATCCTCGATGAGAAGACACCAGAAGTACCCAGACAGAGGGCTGCCCGCCCTACGGATGTTCTGGCTGTAGCAAGAGATGTGGTTACAGCAGACGACGTGACCTATGCGGAGGACATTCCCTCTGAAGCAGAAAGCGATATCCCATCAGAAGAAACACCTGCTGAAACGGAAGCAGCGACGCAAGCTACAGACGAGGCCAAAGCCACAGAAGCCCCAGCACGTGCCACAGCCTCTAATGCCCTGCGCTCCAACACCTCCCTGTGGCCTGCCCTTGCCAGCAAGAAGGCAAAGCACGGACGGCTCACCGCCAGCCTCTATGCCAGCGGAGCGACTACAGACCGCGAGATACAGCGCAGCTACAACCTCCCCTATGGGAATGGCTACCTCAGCTATGCAGACTATGGCAGTTATGGCAATGCCCAGGCAGACATCCAGTATGTTGCCTCTCCTGCGGGTGGCATATCCAATGAGTTCACAAGCCCTGACGCCGATTACCCAGGCATCAATCCATATAATAACAACGGCATTGCTGAAAACAGCGCAATGGTACGCTCCACATCGAACAGGGACTTCATCGAATCGTCATACGCCGACTACAAAAACGAGCTCAAGCACCACCAACCCCTCAGGGGAGGCATCAGCCTGCGCTACAAGCTCTCAGACAGACTGGCCATAGAGAGTGGCGTGACCTATACACGCATGGCCTCTGAAGCCACGGACGGAGGACCAGACAACTATTACCACACCACACAGACGCTGCACTATATAGGCATCCCCGTGAATGTGCTCTACACCTTCTGGAAACCCAAGGCCCTGGAGCTGTACGTGCTTGGCGGAGGCATGGGAGAGAAGAACGTGAAGGGGAAGCAGGAAACCACCTACACCGTCGGTGAGCAGGAGATAGTGCACCAAGACCACAGCTTCACGGAGAAGCGCCTGCAATGGTCGGTCAATGGCGGCGTGGGCATTCAGTACAACATGAACCAGGCCTTTGGCGTCTATGCAGAGCCCAGCGTGAGCTACTATTTCAACAATCACAGCTGGGTGAGCAACTACTATAAGGACAAGCCTCTGGAGATGCATCTGAAGGTAGGATTACGATATAGCTTTGACAGATAATATTCAGCCTAAATGAGAATGAATGAACCTAAAAATGAAAAAAAGTTGCCGATAATCTTTGGATTTATCAGTATTCTTACTATATTTGCATTGTCATACAAAAAAAGGTATATTGTTAAACAATGAAAATAATAGTTTTTTAGGTTTTCACTAAGTCTGGGACATAATGGCTTGTTGAAAGTAGTTATGCCCACCTCATTAAAAAGAAACCTTTCATAGGTTCTTTATGTTGGATGAGTTAAAAAGATGCTTCGCAGGGATGCGAGGCATCTCTTTTTTTACGACTTCTGATAGGCCAGCTCCTCCTGACGGAGCTCATAGAGCACACTTCCCACCAATGGGATGGCCAGCAGGAAGGACAGCAGATCGGCCACGGCCTGACAGACTATCACACCATAGAGCCCCAGCAGCTGCGGGAGGATGAGGATACAAGGAATGAAGAACAGGCCCTGACGGGCAGAAGAAAGCACAGTGGCACGGATAGGCTTACGGATGGTCTGCATCATCATGTTGCTATACATCACGATGGCCCCCAGCGGGAAGGTGAAGAACTGCCAGCGCAGGGTGGCTGCACCTACCCTGATCACATCGGCATCATCGCGGAACAGGCCTATAATCTCCTCGGCATAGCCGTAGCCAAACAGGGCTATCAGCACCAAGAATGCCGTTCCTATCTTGACGCAGAACCAATAACCTTGGCGCACTCGGCTGTAGAGGTGTGCCCCATAGCTGAAGCCACACAGCGGCTGGAAACCTTGTCCGAAGCCTATGAGCACGGAGTTGATGAAGAACGTGAGGCGGGTTACGATAGACATGCCTGCCACAGCAGCATCGCCACCCCAACGGGCAGCAGCGGTATTGAGCATGATGGCTGCCACACTACCCAGCAGCTGACGGGCCAATGAAGGGGTGCCTCCGCTGATGATCTCCTTGATGTAGTACCACGTAGGCGTGAACTGGCGCAGCTTGATGCGGAGATTCCCGCCCCTGAAAGTCATGGCCACAATGACGCAGAAGGCACAGAACTGTGAGACTGCCGTTGCCAAGGCCGCTCCGCTCACCCCCATGTGGAACCCGAAGATGAACAGCGGATCGAGGAAAATATTGAGCACGGCACCAGAGACAATGCCTATCATGGCATAGGCCGCATTGCCCTGATAGCGCATCTGATTGTTCATCGTGATCTGGGCAGCCAGGAAAGGCGCTCCAAGCATCACAATTCCGAGGTATTGCTCCGTGTAGGGCAAGATAGTAGGGGTGGAACCTAAGGCGACAGATATGGGCGTGATGAACAGAAATACACCTATGGCAATGAGCAAGCCACAGAGGAATGCCATGACTGCCGCTGTAGCTGCCATGCGGCTGGCACTCTCTACCTGACGGGCTCCCAGCTGGCGGGAGATGTAGTTGCCAGAACCCTGTCCGAAGAAAAAGGCCACCGCCTGCACGATGAACTGCACGCTGGCTACGATGCCTACGGCAGCTGTGGACTGCGTATCGAGCTGGCCTACGAAAAAGGTATCAGCCACATTGTAGAAGCTGGTCACCAACATGCTGATGATGGTGGGCACAGCCAATGTGCTGATGACACGAGGCACGGAGCCTGTAGTGAGTAAAGTGTATCTGTCTTGTGATTGTCGTTTCATCTATATTATAAATTGTAATGACGTTTCAAGTAAGTCAATAGTTCTTCAATAGTGCCGAACGCAGGAGATTCCCCCTGGGAGGCATGGAAGATGAACTTATCTGGTGCAGAGGGACTATCGGTCTCTATCCATTCTTCTGCGCCAGCCTCGCCATCTGCCTGCACCCCTATGCGATAGAGAGCCTTGCAGACCATAGCCAGGCGTGTGCCAGTGCCCTGCACCCTGACATGATGGGTGATGACATTCTGCACACGGAACAGGCCTGCCTCTGCATCGAATACGATGCCACGGCGGGTGAAGAACGTGCCTAAGATGCCTTGGAGCGAGAGGTCTTCTGGCGTACCAATCGACACGCCCTTCTGCCTATCCATCAGCCA
The DNA here is from genome assembly GCA_937891085.1 of uncultured Prevotellaceae bacterium. Lineage (GTDB taxonomy): Bacteria > Bacteroidota > Bacteroidia > Bacteroidales > Bacteroidaceae > Bacteroides. The sequence continues at coordinate 16,115 of CALAEY010000052.1, forward strand.
CACCTTATCTGCTATCTGCAGAGCCAGCTCCAAGTCGTGCGTGGAGAGGAAGATGGTTTTATCGGTCTGCCTGCTCAGTTGGTGCAGCAGCTGCATCATCTCCACCTTGCTGGGATAGTCCAGGAAGGCTGTTGGCTCATCCAGATAGATGACAGGTGTCTCCTGTGCCAAAGCCTTGGCTATCATCACCTTCTGGCGCTCGCCGTCGCTCAGGGTCTGTATCATACGGCCCTTCAATGCCGTGATGCCTACCAACTCGATGGAGCGGTCTACAATCTCCTTGTCTTCTTTCTGCAAGGTACCCCAGAAACCCGTGTAGGGACTTCTGCCCAGACCTACCAGTTCGTCTACAGTCATGTTGCGTATGTCTGGCTTCTCCGTCAGCACCACGCTGATGAGACGGGAGAGCTGCTTGTCGGTATAGGCAGAGAGTTCCTTACCCAGTATCTGAATGTTTCCTGCCAACTTAGGCTGGAAGGCCGACAGGGTGCGCAGCAAGGTGCTCTTCCCCACTCCATTGGCACCCAGCAGACAGGTGAGCTCGCCGCTGAAGATGCTGGCATTGATGTCACGTGCCACCACTTTCACATCGCCCTTGCCAGGGTAGCCTATCGTCAGGTTTTCTATGCGTATGGTTTCCTTACTCATTGATTTCTCCTTTCCTCTTATTAAATAATACAGATGCAACCACAGGCGCGCCCACCAATGCCGTGACAGAGTTGACAGGCAAGGCACCCTCAAAGCCTGGCATACGTGCTATGAGATTGCAAGCCAAGGCCAAGGCAGCCCCGCAAAGCAGGGAGGCTGGCATCAAGATGCGATGGTCTGACGTGCGGAAGATGGCCCTGCAAAGATGCGGAACGGCCAGCCCAAGGAACATGATAGGTCCGCAATAGGCGGTAACGATAGCCACCAAGACACCAGAGCAAGAGATCACCCACAGGCGGGCCCGCTTGATGTTCAATCCCAGGTTACGGGCGTAGCCATCTCCCAGAAGCAGGAGGTTCATGGTCTTGATGAGCAGGAACGACAAAGGCAGCAGGATAAGCATCAGCACGATGAAAAGTACCATCTGGTCGCCAGACACACGTGAGAAGCTGCCCAGTCCCCAGATCACATAGGCACGGATATCTTCCTCCACGCTGAAATATTTCAATACGCCAATGATGGCATTGGCCACATAGCCTATCATCACACCTATGATGAGCAGGGTGACATTTCCCTTCACCTTCTGTGACACCCAGACGATGAGTGCCATCACAGCCAGCGCTCCCACAATGGCAGCGATGGAAAGCGCAGCATCACCCAGATAGCCCAAGCGGCTCAGCGCCACCCCTCCAAAGGTACCAGAGAACAGCACCACACAGGCCACGCCAAGGCTGGCACCAGAGCTGATACCCAGCACAGACGGGCCAGCCAGCGGATTGCGGAATACCGTCTGCATCTGCAAACCACTGACTGCCAGTCCTGCTCCTGCCACCATAGCAGTAAGCGTCTGTGGCACACGTGATTTCCAGATAATGTTAGAGTGAATGGTCCATTGCTCTGCAGCCGCCTCTCCTGCATCAGGAGCCCCTCCCAGCAGAATGCTGACTATCTCCTTCATGGGGATATGCACGGAGCCCAGGAGCAGGTTGAGCAGGAAGAATACCAGAATGCTCAACGCCAGCATCAACATCCAGAATGAAGTAGGTCTTTTCACTTGAGCAAATGGTAATAAGTGGGTTTATAATCTGGTGAAACCAACTCTGGATGGAAGACAGCCACGAAATCTTCCAGAAGCACTTCGGGCTGCATAGGCATAGTCTCATAATAAGGAACCTCAGACATGTTGCAATAGATCACGCCCTTGTCCTTGAATGCCTTGAAATCGGCATAGCGCGAATCGGAGCTCTTCAGGGCATCATACGTGTAGGTGCCATCGAAGCTATTCATGATGCGCCAGTACTGAGCCCCCGCAGCCTTACTATAGACAGTCTCAAAGTCGAAGTTCATGCCACCTGAACTGGTATCATCCTTGAGGAAATAGTCGGCTCCAGCATCGCGGAACACCTGTGCCAGGAAGCTCTGTCCGCCCACGGCATACCAGTTGCCCCCACGAATCTCACCACTCAGCACCATGGGGCGATCTGTGGCTTTGGCTGTCTGTTCTTTCAGTTCATTATACCTGCGGGCAATGCCTTCGAACTTCACGTTGGCTTCTTTCTCCATCCCGATGAACATGCCGATGAACTTCACCCACTCCGCCTGTCCCAGCGGTGTCAGCTCCTTGTAACCCAGGTGTGGCACCAGAGGAAGGCCAGTCTCCGTCAGGGCATCATAGCCCCCACGCTTGAAAGGCGAGATGAAAATCACATCTGGATTGGCACCGATGATCACCTCTGTATCAAAGTTGCCCTCAATGCCTATCTTGGAAGTCTGTCCGTTCTTCAGCTGTTCATTCATCTTTTCATTGAAGAGATGGCGCGTACTGGTGATGCCTGTCACGAAAGGAGTGGCATCCAGCGCTATGAAATTGGAAAGCTGGAGGGTGGTCATACAGATGACATGTCTCACAGGCGTCTCCACTACCTGATAGTCGGAAGGAATAGCTGCGGGTTTGGTACCCCGTGGCACCAAGGCGAAATGATAGGTCTGTGCACGCTCATTTTCTGGGTCGGAAATATCTACCAAACGTACGCCGTCTTCTAGGTACTTGACTTTGAATCCCTCTGCATATTGGGGAATGATTTGCTCTGCTCCGTCAGATGCCACGTAGGCTGACTCAGCAGAAAGAGATGCCTCGCTGTTCTTCCCTCCACAAGCAGCAAGGAGAACGGCAAACATCAGAACAAATCCAAATGAAATGAATTGTCTCATGGGTTTAAAAATGCTTTTAATATTGTTTCTAATGAATTATGGGTGCAAAAATAGTCATTGTTTTTCATTTTACCGAATGGCTTTGGTGTTTTTTACACCTAATTTACTATCTTTGCACCCAAGAATGTAATAAATAACGAAAAAAAAGATATGATTGACCTCAAAACTCAGTATGCTGGGCTTCAGTTGAAGAGCCCTATTATCGTGGGAAGTTCCGGACTTACACGTAACCCCAACAAGAGTAAGGAATTGGAAGACGCTGGTGCTGGTGCCATAGTTTTAAAGTCGCTTTTTGAGGAGCAGATTGAGATCCAGATAGATCAAGTTTCCAAGAATGCAGACTACTACCCAGAGGCTGAGGACTACCTGCGTAGCTACATGAAGCAAAGCCAGCTGCAAGAATACCTGGACCTGATTAAGCGTACGAAGGAAGTTTGCTCAGTACCAGTGATTGCCAGCATCAATTGCTATAAGTCGGATGCATGGATAGAGTTTGCCTCTGAGATAGAGAAGGCTGGTGCCGATGCCCTGGAACTGAACCTGTTCTTTGTCTCTACTGATATTGTTCACAACGGTGCCGTGGTGCGTGACCTCTACATCGATGTGGTGAAGAAGGTACGTAAAGTCATCAAGATACCTTTCACCGTGAAGATCAGCCAGAACGTAGGTAATGTCACTGCTCTGGTGAATGCCCTGAAGGCTAATGGTGCTGATGGCTTCGTGCTGTTCAACCGTTACTTCCAGCCAGACATCAACCTCAAGAAGATAGAGCTGATTCCTGGCAGCATCTTCAGCCGTCCAGAAGAACTTTACGAGACGTTGAGGTGGACAGCCATAGTAAATGGCAAGCTGCCTAATGTCAGCCTGGCTGCTTCCAGAGGCGTGCACAACTGGGAAGCCGTAGCTAAATGCATCCTCATGGGTGCTTCTGCCGTTCAGATGTGCAGTGCCATCTATCAGAATGGTACACGCATCATCTCTGAATCACTGGAAGGTCTGTCTAAGTGGATGGAAGAGCAGAATTTTGAGAACTTGGCTCAGTTCAAGGGCTTGCTGAATGCTTCAAGATTCCCTAACCCAACCATCTACGAGCGCCATCAGTTCATGAAATATTACTCTAATAGAGAGTAATAACGCTTTTTAAGAGTTTTTTACTAAAAGAATGAACATATTCATAGAAAATATGTTTACATTTGCAGCATAATAAACCATTTAAGTGAAAATGATGAAAAGACTGTTTTTACTGATGATGACTCTGGTAATGAGCATCTGCCTAGCCTCTGCACAAGACAAGGCTAAAATTGAATTTGATAAGACTACGCACAACTTCGGAACATTCTCTGAATCTTCCCCAGTGGTGACAGCAACGTTTAACTTTACCAATACTGGTAAGGCCCCATTGGTTATCCATCAAGCTGTAGCCTCTTGCGGCTGCACCGTTCCTGAATACACTCAGGAACCTATCCAGCCAGGCAAGACAGGTACCATCAAGGTGACTTACAATGGTGAAGGCAAGCTGCTGGGACATTTCAGAAAGTCAGTCACTCTCCGCACCAATGCAGAGCCTGAGATCACTCGCCTCTACATTGAAGGAGACATGATACCAAAGACCGACTGATGGGTGTCTGAAGAAATAGAAATCGCATGAGGAGAGCTCCTTTTGGGGAGTTTCTCCTTTCTTTGTTTTAAGAATATTCAATAAAAATCTATCATGGAAGATAAAGAGAAAAACATTTCCCTACCAGACAACGCCTTTCGGGAACTGAAGCCAGGCGAGGTCTATAATCCGTTGATGACTCCAGACAAGACTTATCCAGAAGTCAACCTATGGTCTGTGCTATGGGGCATAGCCATGGCCATTCTCTTCTCTGCTGCAGCATCTTATCTGGGTTTGAAGGTGGGTCAGGTATTTGAGGCTGCCATCCCTATCGCCATCATCGCTGTTGGTGTCTCAAGTGCTGCCAAGCGCAAGAATGCGTTGGGTGAGAACGTCATTATCCAGTCTATCGGTGCCAGCAGCGGCGTGATCGTGGCAGGTGCCATCTTTACCCTGCCTGCACTCTACATCCTGCAGGAATCTTATCCAGAAGAGATCACCGTCACCTTTGCACAGGTATTCATCAGTTCGCTGCTTGGTGGTGTACTGGGCATCTTGTTCCTGATTCCTTTCCGCAAGTACTTCGTGAGCGACATGCATGGTAAGTATCCTTTCCCTGAAGCTACTGCCACTACGCAGGTATTGGTGAGCGGGGAGAAAGGCGGCAGTCAGGCTAAGCCTCTGCTTCTGGCAGGTTTGGTGGGTGGTCTATACGACTTCATCGTAGCTACCTTCGGTTGGTGGAACGAGAACTTCACCACCCGTGTAGTTGATTTCGGTGCTGCGATAGCCGACAAGGCAAAGCTGGTATTCAAGATAAACACGGGTGCAGCTGTGCTGGGTCTGGGCTATATCGTGGGTCTGCGCTACGCTTGCATCATCACCGCCGGTTCGCTGGCTGTTTGGTTCATCATCGTACCTGGTATGAACTTGCTTTGGGGTGATGCCATCCTCAACCAGTGGAATCCTGCCATCACCACTCCTATCGGCATGATGAGTCCGGAGGAGATCTTTACCAACTATGCACGTAGCATCGGCATCGGCGGCATTGCCATGGCGGGCATCATCGGCATCGTCAAGTCTTGGGGTATCATCAAGAGTGCCGTGGGACTGGCTGTGAAGGAAATTGGCGGTAAGCAAAATGCCAACGTGGAAGTGAAGCGCACACAGCGTGATCTCTCCATGAAGATTATCGGCATAGGTTCCATCATCACTCTGGTTTTGGTACTCTTATTCTTCTATCTCGACGTGATGCACGGCAACCTCCTGCACACCATCGTGGGTATTCTGCTTATCACAGTGATTGCCTTCCTCTTTACTACTGTAGCTGCTAACGCCATCGCCATCGTAGGTACCAACCCTGTATCGGGCATGACTCTGATGACGCTGATTCTGGCTTCTGTAGTGATGGTAGCTGTGGGCCTGAAAGGTCCTGAAGGCATGGTAGCAGCCTTGGTAATGGGTGGCGTGGTTTGTACGGCACTCTCCATGGCAGGCGGTTTCATCACCGACCTGAAGATTGGTTACTGGTTGGGCACCACGCCAGCTAAGCAGGAGACGTGGAAGTTCCTCGGCACTATCGTTTCTGCAGCTACCGTTGGTTTAGTTATGATCGTCTTGAACGATACCTACGGATTCACCAGCGGACAGCTCTCTGCCCCTCAGGCCAACGCCATGGCTGCTGTGATAGAGCCTCTGATGAATGGCGTGGGTGCTCCTTGGCTGCTCTACGGCATTGGTGCTGTGCTGGCTATCATCCTCAACTTCTGTGGCGTTCCAGCTCTGGCCTTCGCGCTGGGTATGTTCATTCCTTTGCAGCTCAATGTACCTCTGGTAGTAGGTGGTGCCATCAGTTGGTATGTATCTACCCGCAGCAAGGATGCAGAGGTGAACAAGACCCGTCAGGAGAAGGGTACTCTGCTGGCCTCTGGTTTCATCGCAGGTGGTGCCTTGATGGGTGTGGTAAGTGCTGCTATGCGTTTCGGAGGTGTGAATCTGGTGAATGAGACTTGGCTGGCCAATCCGCTCTCAGAGTTGCTTTCATTGGTGGCTTACATCATCCTGATTATCTTCTTCGTCAGAACAGCAATGAAGATTAAAAATAAATGAGATTTGAAAACTAAATGCATATGAAAGGTATTAAATATATTTTAGGATCAGCTTTGCTGATGTTAAGCACAGCTGTTATGGCACAGGCTCAGCGTAACGAGATGTTGCTAAATGCGGTATCGTTCATAAATACACCTTATGGTGTAAAGACGCTCGATATGAACAATGAGGAGCAGTTGGTACTCAATACTGACGAGGTGGACTGCGTGACGCTGGTAGAGAATGTGCTGGCCATGTCATTGGCTGAGAATTCACAGACTTTGGAGGTCAATGAGCAGGACTTTACCCGCTGGCTGACCAAGATTCGCTATCGCAATGGTGTGATTGACGGCTATCCTTCTCGCCTGCACTACATGACGGAGTGGATAAGCAATGGTATCAAGCAGGGATTTTTGGAGGACATTACAGCCGTACAGAGTCCTTACACCTTGAAGACTGACATCAACTATATGACATCACATGTGAATAGCTACCCTAAGCTGCAGCTCTCTGCCGATAATGTGGCTAAGATGAAGCAAATAGAAGCTTCTATCACAGGTCAGGAAGTACACTACGTGCCTAAGGACTACCTCACTGACGAAGGCTTCTTCTGGATCCGCAGCGGTGACATCATCGCCATCACTACCAACACTCCTGGACTGGACGTGGCTCACATGGGCATAGCCATGAATGTGGATGGTACTCTGGCATTGCTTCATGCTTCTACTACCGACATGAAGGTGGAGGTATCAAAGGTATCACTTAAGGAGATGCTTCGTCGCAACAAGTCATGGACAGGCATTCGTGTGATACGCATGAAAAAGTAAGATTTCACATTACATATAATATAAAAAGAGGTGTGCGAGTAGCATACCCTTTTTTTTATCTAACTTTGGAAGAATTTGCAGGATTTCTTTGTTATAAAGGCAGTTTGGGAGATTGAGGATTTTCTAGGTTACGGATAAGAGACCGTTCTCAATTCATTGTTCTGCTACAAATTGCTTAAAAGAACACCCGATGACGAGCCATCAGCCGTTTTTAATGACTCATCATCGGGTGCAAAGGTAATGCTTTTAATTGAATCTACCAAATAGATTGCCCATTTTATTAATGAGTATGTTCCAGCAGCTTCTATTATGCATTCAATTGTTATCAGATGTGCAAATTATCCGATAATCGGATAAGCCTTTATGGCT
>CALAEY010000053.1 GCA_937891085.1 uncultured Prevotellaceae bacterium
GAAGAAGTATTAAAAACTAGAGAGCACTATCATGAGATTTATAAAAAGCTAATGAAACTCCTTCGTGCTTATTTGGCAAAGAAAGAGAAGGAGTATCTCCGTGCTGTAGGCGCAGCACAACTAATTGCCCAGTATGAGAAAGACGGTATACTACCCAAGTTCTCAGATGACAAATACGGAAAGGCCAGAAAGAAAGACTTAGTTGAAGCTATTCAAGGAATCTATTCTGTGCAGCCTAAGATTTTTCTGAAGTTGGCTACTGAGCAGCGCAAAACGATGGTGGGATTCTTGAATCTGCTTCTGGATTCCAATGAGCGCAATAATGTGATTACCATCATTGAGGGAGTTGTTCGACTTACTCCGGAAGAAAGAGAAGAATTGGCAGCCACTTTACGTGCAACAACACTAAGTCGCATCAATTCTGCCATTAATTTGGTTAAGAATCGCCTCATTGTGATAGAGGGACTTAAGAAGTTGGTGTACGAAAATGAAGTATTTACTACTGAGCGCGACCATATCCAGAAGATAATAGAGGAGAATTACTGGCTGTTTGGCGAACAATTTAATCTTGTCACTGCTGATAAGCCATTCACAACAGCTTTGATGGAATACACCTACCTGCTGGATGGTCAGGCAGAAAAGGGGAACTTCACCGCTGAAGATGCTCGTCGCAGACCAGACATCTTTATTTGTCGAGGGCAGGCTTTGCCGTGTTATCAATACTCTTCTTTCCTTGAAGAGCAAATTATAGTGGAATTGAAGCGACCTTCTGTTGTGATAGGAACGACTCAACTGAGGCAGATTGAAGACTATAGGAATATCATACTGACAGAGCCGCAGTTTAATTCTCAGGTCCGTAGCTGGAAGTTTATTGTGGTGGGCAAAGAAGTGGATGAATCTGTGAAAAGCGAATATAAGTCGTTCGCAGATAAGAACAGACCGATGCTCGTTCACTATAGAGAAAACTTTGAAATATACGCAATGACTTGGGATGATTTATTTACATCATTCCAGCATCGGGAGAATTTTATACTGGAGAAACTGAAGTTTGATAAGCAGGTGATTTATGATGAGGTTGCGTCCTATGCAAAATCACGTAAAGGATCAGATGCTCTGACTACTGACTTATTGAGTTTGGACACTAAATGATAACTCAGGTGCAAGACACAATTGACTTATACGTCAAGGCCATAGACTTGGCGAAAGCGAAGGAGGGCTTGATATCTCATTACTCATTATGATGATACGAGATATTCAGGAAGAAATATGTGAGGCTATCGAAGAACTGTATTTTGAGGCGGCACAGATTGACTATATAGCATTTATCTTATTGATTGGAAGGTTTGAGATGCAACCCGGCCTGAAGGTGCACTGTGGAACAGACTGCGTGTCAAACTATCAAATGGATATATATCACGATGAAACCCGTTCTCAATTCTATCTTGATTACCTCAGAAAGAACTACTCGAAAGAAGGTTTCTGCTATCAGGATGGGAACGCAGTCAACGATATTACCAAAGAATTGACTATTTATACACATCTATGGGATTCAGACTATTTTATGAAAGCCCTGTACCGATTTGCAGCAATTATTTCTGGTAAGGGATATTTGTGGAAAGATGTTTTACCGAAAAAAGAAGTACATAAACTTTTCAGTCAAAATGTGATAAAGCCATTAAAAGATAAAGGCTTAAAGGTTGGATCTATTTTGGAGAGCGTATATAAATCCAGTTTGCGTAATGCCTTTGCTCATTCTAGCGGTATACATCAAGATGGTGTGTTGAAGAATGTAGCTACTTATGAGATAATGAATCCAAAAGATGTGGGTTTGGATGAGAATTCTATCGTATTGACAGCACGTAGCGGTAGAGCTGCTTTGAAGTATCGCCTAAGTGTTCTTGGTGTTTCTGTAGAGGATGAAAAGAAAGTTGATAGTATCTATCAGGCATTTTTGCGTCTGGCAGACAGAAAGAAAGACGTTACGGATGATGATATTTTGGTACTTGCTGGTGCCGATCGCAATGCTTCACATGCAGTGAAGTTAGACTATCTTCAGGTAACGACTGGCTTAGGTGTACGTAGTGTAGCAAGCATTGGTCTTGACATCTCTGGTCAGAAGTTTGAGGCAGCAGCATCAGGCAATGGTCCGGTAGATGCTGCTATCAAGGCATTGAAGAAAATTATCCTGAAGCAAATGACTCTGAAGGAATTCACTATCCAAGCTATCAGTAAGGGTAGTGATGACGTGGGCAAGGTACACATGCAGGTGGAGTATGACGGAAGCTTGTATTATGGCTTTGGCGCTAATACGGATATTGTCACTGCTTCTGTTGAAGCCTACATTGATTGTATTAACAAATTTAGAGTTAAAGAATAAGATATATATGAATACACTGTTTGACAAGATTTGGGATGCCCATATCGTTCAGAAAGTTGAAGATGGTCCCACCCAACTATACATTGATAGGCTTTATTGCCACGAAGTGACTTCTCCACAGGCTTTTGCAGGCATGCGTAGCAGAGGCTTGAAATGTTTCAGGCCTGATCAGATTTTCTGTATGCCTGACCACAATACGCCAACACATGATCAAGATAAGCCTATCGAAGATCCTATTTCCAAAAATCAGGTGGATACATTGGCAAAGAATGCCGAGGATTTCGGATTAACTCACTTTGGTATGAATACGCCCAAGAATGGAATTATACACGTGGTAGGTCCAGAGAGAGGATTGAGTCTGCCTGGAATGACCATAGTTTGTGGCGACTCTCATACTTCTACCCATGGAGCAATGGGCGCTGTTGCCTTTGGTATTGGAACCAGTGAAGTTGAGATGGTTTTGGCTTCACAGTGCATTTTGCAGCAGAAACCTAAATCCATGCGTATCAGTGTGAATGGAAAGCTTGGCAAGGGTGTGACTGCTAAAGACGTGGCCCTCTATCTGATGTCTAAAATCTCTACATCGGGTGCAACAGGTTATTTCATTGAATATGCAGGTGAGGTGGTGCGTGATATGAGTATGGAAGGTCGTTTGACGCTCTGCAACCTTTCTATTGAGATGGGTGCCCGTGGCGGTTTCATTGCCCCAGATGAGAAGACTTTTGCTTACGTGAGAGGTAGAGAATATGCTCCTAAGGGAGAAGAGTGGGAAAAGGCTGTAGCCTATTGGAAGACTTTGAAGAGTGGAGAAGATGCAGTTTTCGATAAAGAACTGAGTTTTGATGGCGCTGATATAGAGCCTATGGTTACTTATGGTACTAACCCAGGCATGGGTATGGGCATTACACAGAGTATTCCTACAACAGAGGGTATGGGTGAAGCAGCGAAGGCATCCTTTACTAAGTCACTCAATTATATGGGATTCCAACCAGGAGAGAAACTCCTTGGTAAGAAAATAGATTATGTGTTCTTGGGTGCTTGCACCAACGGACGTATTGAGGATTTCCGTGCTTTCGCCTCTTTGGTAAAAGGAAAAAAGAAAGCATCACATGTTATTGCTTGGTTAGTGCCTGGTTCTTGGATGGTAGATGCGCAGATCCGTGAAGAAGGTCTTGATAAGGTTTTAGTAGAGGCTGGTTTTGAGATTCGTCAGCCAGGGTGTTCTGCCTGCTTGGCTATGAACGACGATAAGATCCCGGCAGGTAAATATTCAGTTTCTACTAGCAATCGTAATTTTGAAGGCCGTCAAGGGCCAGGCTCCAGAACCATCCTTGCCAGTCCTTTGGTGGCTGCAGCAGCTGCTATTACGGGAGAAGTAACAGATCCACGAACTTTAATGTAACAGAAAAATGAAACAGAAATTCAATATCATAAAGAGCACCTGCGTGCCCCTCCCATTGGAGAATGTAGATACTGACCAGATTATTCCTGCCCGTTTCTTGAAGGCAACAGACAAGAAAGGCTTTGGCGACAATCTGTTCCGTGATTGGAGATATGATAAGCAGGGCAATCCTATTAAGGACTTCGTCTTGAACGACCCTACTTATGGAGGAGTGGTGTTGGTAGCAGGAAAGAACTTTGGCAGTGGCAGTAGTCGTGAGCATGCAGCTTGGGCTATTGCTGGTTATGGTTTTCGCGTAGTAGTAAGTAGCTTCTTTGCAGATATCCATAAGAACAATGAGTTGAATAATTTTGTGTTGCCTGTGGTGGTATCAGAGCCATTTCTGCAAGAATTGTTCGATTCCATCTTTGCAAATCCGAAGATGGAAGTTGTAGTAGACTTGCCTAACCAGACCATTACCAATACTGCTACTGGAAAAAGCGAGTCTTTTGAAATCAATGCCTACAAGAAGCATTGTCTGATGAACGGCTTAGACGATATAGATTTCCTTTTGGAGAACAAGGATAAGATTGAAGCTTGGGAGAAGAAGCATGGGTGTTAATCGGAAGATAGAAATCATGGACACAACCCTTCGTGATGGAGAACAAACGAGGGGGGTATCTTTCGTGCCACATGAGAAACTCATGATAGCTCGCATGTTGCTGTCAGATCTGCAGGTAGACCGCATTGAAGTAGCATCTGCACGTGTGTCTGAAGGTGAATTGGAAGCAGTGCGACTCATTTGTAATTGGGCGGCCCGTCATGACCTTTTGGAGCGCATAGAAGTGTTGGGCTTTGTTGATGGACATACTTCCATTGATTGGATTGCATCTGCTGGAGGAAAGGTTATCAATCTACTTTGTAAGGGGTCTGAAAAGCATTGTACCTACCAATTGAAGAAGACGGTAGATGAGCATCTTTCTGATATCCAATCAGTGATTACCTATGCTCATGAGAAAGATATGCAGGTTAATGTCTACTTAGAGGATTGGAGCAATGGTATTAAGGAATCTCCTGACTATGTCTATTATTTAATGGATGGTCTCCAAGGCCTGGGTATCGTTCGTTTCTTGTTGCCTGACACTTTAGGAGTGCTTAATCCGATGAGTACTCTGCATTATGTCCGTGAGATGGTGACACGTTATCCACAGGCACGTTTTGATTTCCATGCACACAATGACTATGATCTTGGCGTGAGCAATTCTTTGGCTGCCGTGCAAGGAGGCTGTGGGGGATTGCACGTTACAGTTAATGGCTTGGGAGAACGTGCTGGTAATGCACCATTAGCTAGTGTGCAAGCTGGACTTCGTGATCAGATGGAGGTAGAGACCAACATCGTGGAGAGCCAGCTTTATGGTGCCAGTTTGTTGGTTTCTTCCTATTCTGGCATCGCGATTGCTCCTAATAAACCCATTGTGGGGGAGAGCGTGTTTACACAAGTGGCTGGCGTTCATGCCGATGGAGATAATAAGAAGAATCTCTATTGCAATTCGTTGTTGCCAGAGCGATTTGGTCGTCGTCGTGAGTATGCTTTGGGTAAGAATAGCGGTAAGGCAAATATTCGCAAGAACTTAGAAGATCTTGGCTTGGACTTGGATGAAGCCACCATGCGTAAGGTTACCGATCGAATCATAGAATTAGGAGATAAGAAAGAAACAGTTTCGCAAGAAGATCTCCCATACATCGTGGCAGATGTCTTGAAACATAACATCGTGGGCGAGGAGAAGGTGAAGCTGAAGAGCTATATTGTCAATTTAGCATACGGCTTGAAACCTATGGCCACGCTGAAAATTGAGATAAATGGACAGGAATATGAGGAAAGCAGTAGCGGTGATGGTCAGTACGATGCCTTCGTGCGTGCATTGCGCAATGTCTATAAGAAGACATTAGGCCGCAAGTTCCCTATGCTTACCAACTATGTAGTGAGTATTCCTCCTGGAGGCCGCACCGATGCTTTGGTGCAGACCATCATCTCTTGGAGTTTTAGTAATCGAGAATTCCGTACGCGCGGATTGGATGCCGATCAGACAGAAGCAGCTATCAAAGCTACTGTGAAGATGCTGAATATGATTGAGGATGAGTTCGTGAATGCAGATAATATGTACAACTCCAGTGAAGGAAAAGAATAGAGATAATCACGTAAATATTAAGAAATAAAAAACATATCATTATGAACTTCAAAATTGCAGTATTACCAGGTGATGGTATAGGGCCAGAGATTTCAAAGGTCGGTGTAGATGTGATGACGGCTGTATGCGAGAAGTTTGGCCATCAAGTAACTTATGAATATGCCATTTGTGGTGCAGATGCCATCGACAAGGTTGGTGATCCTTTCCCTGAAGAGACCTTCCAGATTTGTCTGGATGCTGATGCTGTGTTGTTTTCAGCTGTTGGCGACCCAAAGTTTGACAATAACCCTACAGCCAAGGTACGTCCAGAACAGGGCTTGCTTGCCATGCGTAAGAAGCTGGGCCTCTTTGCCAACATCCGTCCCATGCAGACTTTCAAGAGCTTGCTTCACAAGTCGCCTCTGCGTCCAGAATTAGTTGGTGGTGCTGATTTCATCACTATCCGTGAGTTGACAGGCGGCATGTATTTCGGTGAGAAATACCAAGACAATGATAAGGCTTACGATACTAATTACTATACCCGTCCTGAGATTGAGCGCATCATCAGGGTTGGTTACGACTATGCCCGTCTGCGCAATCATCATCTCACCATCGTGGATAAGGCCAATGTGCTGGCTTCCTCACGCCTTTGGCGTCAGATTGGTCAGGAGCTGGAGAAAGAGTATCCTGACGTGAAGACAGATTATATGTATGTGGACAATGCTTCCATGCGCATGATTCAGGAGCCTAAGTTCTTCGATGTGATTGTTACTGAAAATACTTTTGGCGACATCCTTACTGACGAGAGCTCTTGCATCAGTGGCTCCATGGGTCTGCTGCCTTCTGCTTCTACAGGTGAGAGTACACCGGTCTTTGAACCTGTTCATGGTTCTTGGCCACAAGCAAAGGGGCTGAATATTGCTAATCCATTGGCACAGGTGCTTTCAGACGCTATGTTGTTCGAATACTTTGGCTTGAAGGAAGAAGGTGCCTTGATTCGTCAGGCAGTAGATGCTTCTATCGATCAGAATGTGCGCACTCCTGATATTCAGGTAGAAGGCGGGGAGAAGTATGGCACGAAGGAAGTTGGTGCTTGGTTGGTAGACTATATCAAGAAAGCATAATTTTAGCAGATAGGTTCTAGGAAGGGGAATGTCACGCATTCCCCTTTCTTATTTCTCTAACGCCCTTCTGATGAGATTTGTAAATCGTTCACCATACTTCTGCTTCTTGTACTCTCCGATGCCACTGACATTTCCAAATGCTTCAATGGTAGTAGGATGCAATAAAGCCATCTGTTGTAGCGTTTTGTCAGAAAAGACGATGTATGGTGGCACCATTTCCTCTGCAGCTATCTGTTTGCGTAAGCTTCTCAGCAATTCGAAAAGCTCATTATAGTCGATGTTGGCAATCGCTTGCTCTGAGAATACATTCTTTTCTTTACGCGGGAGTGCTCCTTTCTTTTTTGACTTCGCTGTAGGCTCTTCGTGCTGAATGACAACCAGTTGTGCACTGCTTTTTCCAAATAGCACATCACTTCCTGCTTGGGTGATTTTCAGATGATTCTTCTCATTATAGGCTATTTCGATATAACCTAGTTGCACCATTTGCAGCAGGTAGTCATTCCAGTCTTTAGCAGGAACGTCCCTTCCTGCTCCGAAAGTCTTGAGTAGCTCATAGTGATTCTCTGTCACCTCTGCGCGATAATTGCCACGCAGTATGTCTATCAACGTGTTGTTGCCTATCTGCTGGTTTGTGCGATAGATAGCACTCAAGGCCTTCTGCACCAAAATAGTACCATCGAAGCGATGGGGTGGGTTCATGCACACATCGCAATGGTGGCAGTCATGATCGATGTCTTCTCCAAAGTAAGACAGCAAGATGCGTCTTCTGCAAATGTCAGCCTCTGCATACTGCTGCATGCGCTTCAGTTTCTCCATATTGATGCCTTCCTGGCCACTTTCACGGGCAAACTCCGTGAGCGTAATCACATCACTCAGCGAGTAGAAAAGCAGGGCTTCGCTTGGCATTCCATCACGTCCTGCGCGTCCCACTTCCTGATAGTAGTTTTCCAAACTTTTAGGCATGTTGTAGTGGATTATCCAGCGCACATTGCTCTTGTCGATGCCCATGCCGAAGGCGATGGTGGCACAAACCACTTGCACGCGATCATTGATGAAGTCCTCTTGGGCTTTGTCGCGCTGCAAGGCAGTCATGCCCGCATGGTAGATGGTCGCATCTATGTGGTGAATGCGCAGCATTTGGCAGACCTTCTCCGTATTGGCACGACTGAGGCAATAGATGATGCCACACTCGCCAGGATGCTGTGCGATGAAATTCAGTATGGAAGCATTCTTCTCCCTTGTGCGATAACCACGACGCACAGATAGCTTGATGTTCGGACGGTCGAAGGAGGAGATAAAGATGCTTGGATTTTCCAGCTGTAGCTGTTTCAGGATATCTTCACGCGTGATTTTGTCAGCAGTGGCAGTGAGCGCCACGATGGGCACTTTGGGAAACAGCTCCTTCAAGACATGCAGTTGGGTGTACTCAGGCCTGAAGTCGTGTCCCCATTGTGAGATGCAATGCGCCTCGTCTACAGCGAAGAGCGACACTTCCGTATCGCGCAGAAAACCTTCAAGGGCATACATCAGTCGTTCTGGCGAGATGTAGAGCAGCTTCAGAGTGCCTTGCAGCGTCATGCGGATGATCTGTGAGTTCTCTGTTTCAGAGTTGTTGCTATTCAGTGCCGCTGCCATGATGCCATTGGCACGCAGCGCCTCCACTTGGTCCTTCATCAGTGAGATGAGCGGAGAAACCACGATGGCAGTGCCTTTCATCAGCAGGGCAGGGAGTTGGTAACAAAGACTTTTGCCTCCACCCGTTGGCATCAGCACCAGCGCGTCTTTTCCTTGAAGTACGTGCGTGATGATTTCTTCCTGACGAGGGCGGAAGCTGTCGTATCCGAAATATCTTTTCAGGGTTTCTTTCATTGGTTTTGTCGTTTGGTTAGTGCAAAGATAGATAAATCTCAGAAAAGATCTGCATTCTGGGCATTATTTATTCTTCTCATAGTATTCCAATCCGCGCTGCACGGTCTCAATGATGGCACGTGAGGATACGGTGGCTTCTGTTATCACATCCACTTTCTTGGCTTTTGCTTCCTTCACCGTCAGGCCGTTCCATACATGTAACAGCTTCTCCTTGACGGGTGCAAAATACTCACGCGTTTCACGATTGGTCATCGCCTCTACTTTCACGATCTTGTCCTTCAGTAAGTAGATCTTCACAGGCGTATCACGATTGTATCCACGAATGTCCTTTCCGAACGTCTTGGTGCAGATGATAAGTGTGTCACCAGCATGCTGGATAGGGGCAAACTTGGCAGGTACGTCTTGTGCCTGAAGAGTGATAGTTAGGCAGTATGCCAGGATGAATAGGAGTACGGTTAATCTTTTCATTATAAGTTGGGTTTAAAAATTTTCAAAGTTATGAGCATTCTTGAGCATCGGCAAGCATGATTTCCCCGCTGCCTATGACGAGCTTATGATCCTTATCATAAATCACGCCGAACTGCCCAGGGGCAATGCCTTGGATCTTCTCATCGGAAACCAGGTGACACTGAGCGCCATCGTAGTAGAGGCGACCAGTGCTGAATTCTGGCGTATGTCGGATCTTGAAGCTCACTTCCACACCTTCGCCGTTAGATTGCCAAGGATTCTCCGTGATGAAGTGGAAGTCGCGCATGGAGAACTCGTTGCCGTATGCCTTCTGATTGTCATAGCCGTTGGATACATAGACGATGTTCTGCTCCACATCCTTGCGGATGACAAACCATGGTCCGCCGCTGAGTCCCAGACCCTTACGCTGCCCGATGGTATGGAACCAGAAGCCCTTGTGCTTCCCCAGCTTACGGCCAGTCTCCAACTCTATGATGTCGCCTTCTTTCTCTCCAAGGAAATGACGCACGAAGTCGTTATAGTTGATATTGTTGAGGAAGCAGATGCCCTGACTGTCCTTGCGCTTGGCCGTTGGGAGCTTGGCACGCTCTGCAGCTGCACGCACTTCCGACTTCATCAGATTGCCTAACGGGAACATCAGCTTAGACACCTGCAGGTAGTCTATCTGTGCCAGAAAATCGGTCTGGTCTTTCACAGGATCAACGGCAGTGCCAAGCCATGTCTTCCCATCAATGACATGTGTGGTGGCATAATGCCCCGTTGCTGTGATGTCGAAGTCCTTTCCCACACGCTTCTCGAATACGCCAAACTTGATGAGTTTGTTGCACATCACATCAGGATTGGGCGTGAATCCGCGCTTGATCTTATCGATGGCATAGGCCGCCACATGCTCCCAATAGTCGCGATGCAAGTCTACCAATTCCAGTGGCAATCCATACTTATGCGCTACGGCTGTACACATCTCCCAGTCTTCCTCCATGTTGCAATCCATGCCCTCCACATCGTCGCGTCCAATGCGGATATAGAACAAGGAAGGCTTGTATCCCTGCTCACAAAGCAGATGCACCACAACGGAACTATCTACACCACCAGAAAGTAATACAGCTATATTCATGCGTACCTTTTTAAAAAATCGACTACAAAGATAGTGCTTTTTTCCCATTTTTACACTATCTTCGCAGCGAAGTTGTGAAATGATGAAGAAAACGCCTTATATAATAATATGCTTCGCAGCCCTCTTGACGCTGCTTTGTGCCTGTGGTGAAGACCGCTGGCCGGCTTACTATGAATATACGGCAGACAATCTCTGGATAGACGGCGTGATGCGAGAGCACTACCTTTGGGTAGAAGATATGCCTGCCTCCAAGGAACTCACGTCCAACTACTTCGCAACCAATGACGCCTTCCTCTCTGCAGTGAAAAACGAGGAAGATTCATATACATCACTGGATTCATTGACCACTATTAAGGCCGATTATGGTATGACCTATAATATGCTTAAGCTTTCTGATGAGGATGTCTATGCGGGCTTGGTGACCTATGTGGAACCAGGATCTCCTGCTGGCATTGCTGGCATAGAGCGTGGCACTTGGATCATGGAAGTAGATGGGGCTGGTATCACATCAGAAAATTCATCGAAAGTACTTAAAGACGGATCCGACCATCTGCTCACTATGGGGCGTTATACGGTGGTCACTGATGAAACAGGGGAGGAAACGTCCTACATTTCTGCCTATGCCTATGCACCATTGGGCGAAGCTGCTGTCTATGAACGCCTTGACGTACCTTATCGTAACGTCCTTACTGTGGGAAATCATACTGTGGGATACCTGCTCTGCAACCGCTTCTCGGCTGAGAGCGCAGACATCATAGCAGCCAGCAATGAATTTGCCAATGCGGGAGTGACAGATGTGGTGCTTGATCTACGCTATAATTCCAATAGTACGTTAGAAGGTATGCAGCTTTTAGCTTCTGTTTTGGCTCCATCGAGCGCACTTGGACAGACTTTGGCAACAGTGAAATACAGCAGTAAGGCGAAACCAGAATGGCCAACGACATTGACACTGAGCACTCCACAAGGAGGCAGTAATCTGAATCTTTCTACCCTCTATGTGCTGACTAGTTCTAATACCAAGGGCTTGCCAGAGCATCTCATTAATTGCTTGAAATCTTACATGACAGTGGTAGTTGTAGGAAGTACGACGGCAGGAGAGGCCTATGCCACAGAGGTATTCGACAATACAGAGTTTGGTTTGCAGCTCCGCGTGGTCACTGGCGTGGTGTTTGATGCCAGTGGCACAGAGGCAGAGTTCACAGGTTTCACTCCAGACGTAAGAGTCTCAGACACTTCCAGCCCTTCAGCAGTGCTGCCATTTGGCAATGCTGGTGAAGCCCTTCTGGCAGCCGCCTTGCAGCAAATGGCAGAATAGGGTATTCTCAGATGTAATATTCCATCAGGTCAACGATGCCTGCACGCAAGGCATATTTCACGGCATCGTGCACATTGTTCACCCCTAATTTGCGGAAGATATTCTTTCGGTGGGTATTTACGGTGTGAAAGCTGACGAATTTCTCTAAGGCAATCTCCTTTGTGGTTTTTCCCAAAGCTATCTCCTTAAGAATCTGCAGTTCTGTCTTGGTAAGTTGTTCTTTGCCACTGCCAGCATTGGCTTCTTTCCTCTGAAGTTGCAGTTGCTTGTCCACACGCATCATGTCTGCGGGCGTATAGTCTATGATAATCACGGCTTGAGGATGCTGTTTCATTAAATCAGTCAGTTCCTCCTTCGTTTGTGGGTGATAGAAATCTGCCTCTTTCTCATAGAAAAGTAACTGAAGCTCTTCCTTGTTGAAGTCGGGCGCATCCACGATGATAAACTCTTTCATATACTTGCATTTAGTGGTTTTTGTTGCAAAGATAAGAAAACTTTTATATCTAATTTATCAATTTTAGCTATATTTTTCATCTATCGTATGCAAGATTTTTATAGTTTTGCATTTACTAAGTAAACAGATAGATATGATTAAGATTTCAGATGCTACATTGAGAGATGCTGCTTCGAAAGGCATGGATGCCTTCATCGATGCCTTTGCAGATGCCTACTTGAAAGAAACGGGTGGTGAATGGACGGCAGAGAAGATGGCACTGCTGAATGCCGATCAGCACACGTTGTTGGCTTATAAGATTTTCAAGGATGAAGTGACGGAAGGTGGCTTGGTGCAACTGATTCAGAACGGCTATGGCAGCTACATCTTCCATAATCCTTTCGCCAAGGCCCTGAAAAGCTGGGGAGTGGCAGATTTGGCAAAGCTGCTCTATAAGGGTAGGGAAATATACGATCTCTGCAAAGATGACTTAGAGCGTGAGCGTAGTGATGAGGAATTCATGGCACTCTATGAGCAGTACGAGGAGCTCAATGACTTGGACGATGCATTTATCGAAAACGAGGAACTCTATACGGCTCAAGTGGCAGATTATGTAGACAATCATATCGAAAATTTTGCTGAAATAGAAACTTTAGATTAAATTTGCACACCAATAAAGTAAGAATATGAAAAAGATTAAGTTATTTGCATGCGCAATGCTGGCACTTATGTGTCTCAGTTTCAGTGGCTGTGGTGCGACCAGCGGTCATGATGGTGACAGAATCAACCAACTGATGTTGGCAAGGATTGATGATAGTTCTACGGCTGGCACTTGTTTCTATGATGTCAATGGAACCAAGATCATACCAGAAACTCCGTCAGTGATTTATACGCTGACCAATGGAATTTACCAGTTTACTGTAGCTTACGATCCTAGTACGGTGAGTGGAGGTCAGGTAACTGTGACTTTGAATTCAGAACCTACGAGTATTATGAATCCTTTCGGAGTGATTAACAAGGCAGATTATCCCAATGATGAAAACATTCCGTTGTATGCTATTAACTATGCTCCAAGAGCTCTGGCTCCTTTCATGTTTGACAAAGACTATCTGATAATTCCTGTGGTTTTCCGTAGTACTAGTATCGTGGAAGATAATGAGATGGCTGTAGAGATAGCTAAGCATCGTTTTGTTTTGGCGCTTGAGCCATACGCTTCTGGTGATGATACGTTGGTATTCACCCTTACTGATAAGGTGACAGATCCAGATACAGGCAGAGGTTTTGCCATGTTCAATTATCAGGCTTTCGACCTGCGTTATATTGTGTCTGACTTCAAGGCTATGGGCAATACTCTGAAGAAAATCACTATAAAGGCTATGACCAGTGAGGATGGCAGCGATTTGTCTTATGCTAAAGAAGAGACTTATACGTTTGATTATAATTTCTGACATTGAACTACAATAGTTTATTTAAACGGATTATGCTTCTGATTTCCTCTCCAGCCAAGGCTTGGGAGGAAATCAGTCTTGAAAGCCGCCAGTTGGTGATGATAGAGTTTGTCTATCCACTCATTGCACTGGCGGGTCTTTCTGTGTTTATCGGAGTATTGTTTGATGTAGGGTGGAGCAGTCCTGAGAATTATCAAGAGGCCATGACGCAGTGCTGTGCTGTGGCAGTGTCTCTTTTTGGCGGGTTCTATCTGTCAGCCTACCTCATCAACCAGATAGGTGTAAAGGTAGAGGGCTTGGCCGATAACCTACCATTAGCTCAGCAGTTCACAGGCTATTCGTTGGTAGTGGTTCTCTTGTTGCAGATTATTTATGGCATCCTTCCAGACTTCCTTATCTTGGTGGTGCTGCTTAGCTTCTACACCATCTACATCGTGTGGGAGGGAGCTGATACTCTGATGCATGTAAATGAGAATAACCGCCTTAGATTCACTACTTTGGCTTCTATTGTCTTGCTGGTTTGCCCTTGGCTGATTCTGGTCTTATTTAACAAACTAACTGTGCTTTTGAACTGATGCATAAACAGACAGACATAAACATCAAGAATAAGAAGGCCTCGTTCGACTATGCGTTTGTTGAGACCTATACGGCAGGCTTGGTACTTACAGGTACGGAGATTAAATCCATACGTCAGGGTAAGGCCAGCCTGGTGGATACGTATTGTTTCTTCGAACTTGATGAGCTCTGGGTGAAAAACATGCATATTGCCCATTACCTCTTCGGTACTTTCAACAATCACGATACAAAGCGTGACCGTAAGTTACTTCTTACCAGAAAAGAGCTTGTCAAACTGAAGCGAGCCTCCATGAGTCCTGGCTATACCATCGTTCCTGTGCGACTTTTCATCAATGTGAAAGGACTGGCCAAATTGGTCATCGCCTTGGCAAAGGGAAAGAAGGAGTATGACAAGCGTGAATCACTCAAGGAGAAAGACGACAAGCGGCAGATGGCTCGCATGTTCATGAAATAAACCATAAACGATGAAGACGTTAGCACAACTGGTGCGTGAGCGGGTCTTAGTCTTAGACGGAGCCATGGGCACCATGATACAGCAATACAACTTGACAGAAGAAGACTTCCGGGGAAACCTTCTGAGAGACATTCCTGGTCAGTTGAAAGGAAACAACGACCTGCTCTGTCTGACGCGTCCTGATGTGGTGGCAGATATTCATCGGAAATACTTGGAGGCAGGAGCCGATATCATTGAGACAAATACTTTTAATGCTACCGCCGTCAGCCAGTCCGACTATCAAACCGCCTTTTTAGTGCGAGGTATCAATGTCGCAGCGGCAAGATTGGCTCGTGCTTTAGCCGATGAATATACGGCGAAGAACCCTGAGAAACCTCGTTTTGTCGCAGGTTCCGTTGGCCCTACCAATAAGACCTGCTCCATGAGCCCTGACATCAATAATCCAGCTTATCGTTCACTCACTTTTCAAGAATTATCAGAGGCTTATGTCGTTCAGATGGCTGCATTGCTGGAGGGTGGGGTAGATGCCTTGCTCATAGAGACCATCTTCGATACCCTAAATGCCAAGGCAGCTGTCTATGCCGCAGAAGAAGCCATGAAGATAGTTGGTCGGGAAGTACCTCTGATGCTGTCTGTTACGGTATCTGATGGGGGACGGACTCTATCGGGACAGACCTTGGAGGCGTTTCTTGCTTCTTTGCAACACGCGCATCCTTTCTCCATTGGTTTAAACTGCTCTTTTGGCGCACATGACATGAAGCCCTATCTGGAGCAGTTGGCTCGACGGGCACCTTATTATATCACAGCCTATCCCAATGCAGGCCTTCCTAATAGCTTGGGGCAATATGACGAGACACCAGAACACATGGCTTCGGAAGTCAGTGCTTTCTTGGAAGAAGGACTGGTAAATATTATAGGAGGCTGTTGTGGTACCACTGATGCTTATATCGCAGCTTATCAACCTCTTGTGGCACATGCCGTGCCGCGTCAGCCTATAGAACCTACAGGAAATCTGATGCTTTCTGGTTTGGAGTTGCTGGAAGTGAAACCAGAGAATCACTTCGTAAATGTAGGTGAGCGGTGCAATGTGGCAGGTTCTCGCAAATTCTTACGACTGATCAATGAGAAGAAATATGATGAGGCACTATCGATAGCCCGTATGCAGGTGGAAGACGGTGCTCAGGTCATTGATATCAATATGGATGACGGCTTGCTGGATGCGAAAACTGAGATGGTGAACTTCCTGAATCTCATTATGTCTGAACCTGAGATTGCCCGTGTTCCCATCATGATTGATTCTTCGAAATGGGAGGTGATCGTCGCAGGTTTGGAGTGTCTGCAAGGTAAAGCCATCGTGAATTCCATCTCCTTGAAAGAGGGTGAGGACGTGTTCCTGGAGCATGCCCGCACCATACGTCGCTATGGTGCAGCTGTAGTGGTAATGGCATTTGATGAGCATGGGCAGGCCGATACTTATGAGCGTAAGGTGGAGGTTTGTGAGCGTGCCTATCAACTTTTGGTGGATAAAGTTCACTTTGCTCCTCAAGACATCATCTTCGATCCTAATATCTTGGCCATAGCTACGGGCATGGAGGAGCATGCCAATTATGCGGTGGACTTTATCCGTGCGGCAGGATGGATTCGCAGTCATCTGTCTGGAGCGCATGTAAGCGGGGGCGTGAGCAATCTGTCTTTCTCGTTCAGGGGCAACAACTACATACGTGAGGCCATGCATGCCGTCTTTCTTTATCATGCCATTCAGCAAGGCATGGATATGGGCATCGTGAATCCATCGGCTTCCGTGCTCTATACAGACATCCCTGCCGACTTGCTGGATTGTATTGAGGATGTGGTGTTAAATCGCAGGCCTGATGCAGCAGAGCGGCTGATTGAGAAAGCGAATACGCTTCAAGTACAGCGTGAGAGTACAGACAATGCTACAGATGTACAAAGGGTATCTTTGTCGGTAGAGGAGCGCTTACAACAAGCCCTTGTCAAAGGCGTGGGTGACCATTTGGAAGAAGACTTAAAGGAGGCACTGCAGAAGTATCCTCATGCTGTGGACATCATCGAAGGTCCGCTTATGGCTGGTATGAACAAAGTGGGCGATCTCTTCGGAGCAGGGAAGATGTTCCTTCCACAAGTGGTGAAAACGGCTCGAACAATGAAGCAGGCTGTGGCTATCTTGCAGCCAGTCATAGAGCAGGAAAAGCAGCACGGGGCAGCCTCTGCGGGTAAGGTGCTGATGGCAACCGTGAAAGGCGATGTCCACGATATCGGAAAGAACATCGTTTCGGTGGTGATGGCGTGCAATGGTTATGAAATCATAGACCTCGGAGTGATGGTGCCAGCAGAGACCATCGTACAGCGGGCAAAGGAGGAGATGGTGGATGTGATAGGACTCAGCGGACTCATCACTCCATCACTCGATGAGATGGTGCATGTGGCTGTAGAACTGGAGAAGGCAGGACTTCACATCCCCCTGCTGATAGGAGGAGCTACTACCTCTTTGATGCATACGGCCTTAAAGATAGCTCCTGTATACCATGCTCCCGTGCTTCACATGAAGGATGCCTCCCAGAATGCACGTGCGGCTGCACGACTGATGAATCCGCAGCAACGTTCTAAGTTGGAGAAAGAACTACAAAAGCAATACCAATCCCTGCGTGATCAGCGTTCAGAAAAAACGGAAGGTAGGGTAAGCATTGAGGAAGCCCGAGCTAAGGGGCTGAAGCTTTTCAACGTTTGATTCCCGAAGAGTCATACATTTCTACCCGTTCTAAGATTTCACGGACGAAAGCATAGGTTGTGCTGCCGCGGAAGTAGCCAAACTTCACCACGGGGTCTTTGAAGTATTGCTCATTACTTTTCAGCAGTAAGTACTTTTCAACATTGTCGGTCCATAGGTTCTTGTCAGCTCCGTATTTCTCAGCCAAGGCACGGGCATCATTCACATGACCTTCACCAGAGTTGTATGCAGCAAGTACGAATTTCATACGTTCTTCCTTGGGTATCTCTGCATAATCTTCCATCATCACGCCAATGTATTTTGTGGCAGCCTTGATGCTTTCTTCTGCATTCTGTTCCATTCCCTCGGGCATGCCCATGATTCTGGCTGTACGTGGCATGAGCTGCATCAGTCCCAGTGCTCCTGCCCATGATACAGCGGTAGTATCGAAGTTGCTCTCAGTATAGGCCAGGGATGCCAGTATTCGCCAATCCCAATCTATCTCCTTGGCATATTTCTTAAATAGATCATCATAAATGGAAATCTTTCCGTCTTCAAGAGAGAGAATTGGGGAGTGGGTGATTTCCTTCCCTTGCTCGAAATAACGTTTCATGCTGGCACTGTGGGCTTGAGAGGTCGCGTTCTCTTCATGCCATCTGTCGGCCAGGTCGGCCAGTATCTTGCTATCTTTCCTTACAGCCCATGAGGCACGCTGGTCATAGCTAATGGCCAAACCAACATTCAAACGTGGATAGTAAGTCTGGTTCAGTCGGGCGATGTCGTCATCACTGACCGTATAGGCTATCTTCCCTTCATGTACCTGTCTGATGAGGTCTTCTTCGGAGATGCTGTCCTCTGCCACCATGTGGATGTTGATGCCGCCCCCTAATTCTTGATTCAGGTTCTCCAATCGTTCCAGATGCTTGCCTGGTTTCACATAGACATCCTTACCTACCAGTTGGGTCACGTCTGTGAGGGCAGGATTTCTCCGAGAACCAGCCCGCTGCACGATGACTTGATGTGTGACGTTTTCTTCACCGCAGTAGATCACACTGTCTTTCATCTCATTGGTAATGGGTAGGTTATAGGTGATGAGGTCTGCTTCCCCCGCATTGAGGCGCTGTACTAATTCATCAATGCTCCGAGCCACCTTCACCTTCAGCTGTACTCCTAAGCTGCGTGCGAACTGATGGCCTAACTCATACTGGTAGCCCATGTCCTGTCCGCGGTATAGAAAATAAGAGGTGGAGCTGTAGAGCGTTAGCACAGTCAGTGTGTCCCGCTCCTTGATCTGCTCCATGATGTCTGGAGTCTGAGGCATTTCTTGCTGCTTGCAACCCACATAGCAGCACAGGCTTATGAGTAGCCAGAGGCCGATGAACAGTTGACGGCGCATGTCCTACTGCTGTATGTGGCGGTGGATAAACATGGCCAGGATGTCAATGGCCACCAGATTGCTTCCACCCTGAGGTACAATGAGGTCTGCATAGCTCTTGCAGGGTTCTATGAACTGCTCGTGCATGGGTTTCAGTACGCGCATGTAGCGTTCCATCACCATCTCTGCTGTACGTCCGCGCGACTTCATATCACGTTTGATCACACGGATGAGGCGTTCGTCTGGATCTGCATCCACGAAGATCTTCAGGTCCATCATGTCGCGCAGCTTCTGGTCGTAGAGTGCCAAGATCCCCTCTACGATGATTACTTCGCGTGGCTCAATGTGCAGGGTTTCTGGCAGTCGTGAGCTGGTGATGTAGTCATAGGTGGGTTCCTCAATGTCTTTCCCCTCGCGCAGTGCCTTCACATGCTCATGCAGCAAGTCCCAGTCGAAGGCATTGGGATGGTCGAAATTGATGAGCTGCCTACGGTCGGCAGGCACGTTGCTGCTATCCTTGTAATAAGAGTCCAGTGGCAGCAGCACCACTTCGCCCTGTGGCAGACTCTCAATGATTTTCTTTACGACGGTGGTCTTCCCAGAGCCTGTTCCGCCGGCAATTCCGATTATCAGCATAATTTACGGGATTTCATTATAATTGATACAAAAGTAGTGAATTGCTGGCACACTGCCAAATTTGTACCCCCGTAATGTGTGAAAATCTGTTAATGGGGGTGGGGCATGGCTAAAGTGGCGGTTTAGCCCTGCTAAAGCGGCACTTTAGCCATCGTAAAGCGGCGGTTTAGTCTGGCAGGGCGATGGTGCAAAAAACATTACACGTTTCAACGTTTCAACATTACAATAAGCTTTTTGCACCTCGCTCCAGAGAGCATATATATAGAGCTTATTATAATATATAT
>CALAEY010000054.1 GCA_937891085.1 uncultured Prevotellaceae bacterium
GAGCCTTGGGTATTGGCAGTGTCGTGACGGAAGCTTATTCATGGCGTAGCAAAGATTCGGAGCATCCTGCTCAAATCGACTTATTGATAGAACGTGCTGACAAGATGATTAATCTCTGTGAGATAAAATACAGCGAAACAGAATACAGTCTTTCGCAGGAAGAATATCTGAACATTGGGCGAAGGGTTGAAAGTTTCAGAACTGCCATACAGACACATTACGGCATCGTCCCCACGCTCATCACCACCTTTGGTCTGTCAAGGGGGATGTATGCAGACTCCATCCATGCCTCGGTAGTTTTGGATGACCTGTTTTCCGACTGACGCATACGGAACAAGCTATTGCCTGGCAGATATATACTCCATAGCGTTTATATTTTGTACCTATCGGCAAGAAAAGGTGTAAAAGTTATAGGCAGAGGGTAGCTAATGCTTTGAAATGGGACCTACGTCTATGCAGAAGTATTCGCAGAGCCAGCGGACCACGTGGGGTGGGATGCTGCGGCTGCCAGGGAGGTAGCCCATCTGGGTGAGTTGAGGCTCCAGGGGGCGGAGCCAGTTGTTGAAGGTGCGGAGTGATACGCCGGCATGGTCGGCCATCTGGGTTCTTGTCATTGTTTTCATTTTTTTAATGGATAGTGGTCAATGTTTACCGTTTAATGTTTAACGTTTAATGTTTAATGTTTAATGTTTACCGTTTAATGTCCAAAGTTTAGCGGCTCTAAACGGAGCGGATGCAAGTTGCATTCAGGGCGTTTGCAGGCTTTATTCTATTTGGTTTTGGACTTCGTTTTATTTGTTTTATGAAGGATATGAAGGATAAAATACGACTTTTACTAATAAATATATTTGGTTCGAACCAAATGTATTTCTATAAGGAAATTACATATCTATCCTTCATATCCTTCATATTAAATGTCAAAAATTAATATCTGTTTGGTTATTGTTATTGCTATGTAACTCATTATTAGTTGGTTGTGTATAATCTGCAGCAGTGATGCGTGACTGAAGCTCGTTGAAGGGTATTTCAAATACTTGATAGAAATTACCGTTCAGGTAGTGCTTATTCTTAAATCCAAGTCTGCGCATTATGGTTCCTATCAGCTTCGAAGAAAATCCACGGCCATTGCCGCCGCCTATCAGCTGGGCGATGTTGGCAGCTGTGAGCCACTTCACGGAGGTGTCAGTGACCTTGGGCTTACGGAAACGCTGGAGGATGAGCTGCTCCTCATCACTCATCACGCTGAAGGCACGGTTCTGCTCCTCTATGCGCTCCTTCTCATCCATGTCGAAGTAGTAGCGAAAGCCTTCCCGATGCTGGTCACGCAGCTGGGCATAGAGCTGGTCGTAGTTTATCTTCCATTCGTGAGGATCATCTATCCTGCTCACCTTGAAACAGAGCCAACGGCGATTGCCCGTCTCATCCGTGAGGAACTCCTCCGTGTTGCCCGTGGCACAGAACGAAGCCAGTCTATGACGCACCTCAGGGAACCGTCCGTAGGGCTTGCGCTCCTTCACCTTCACGCTGGTAGCCAGTGACTTCAGCTCCGAGAGCTCCCGCTCCCTGCTCACGCCCACTTCCTCTATCTCCACGAAGCAGT
Source organism: uncultured Prevotellaceae bacterium (assembly GCA_937891085.1). GTDB lineage: Bacteria > Bacteroidota > Bacteroidia > Bacteroidales > Bacteroidaceae > Bacteroides. Next base: position 1,601 of record CALAEY010000054.1, read on the forward strand.
TCTCCGCCAAGGCTATGTGGTCATCCTTCGAGGCAAAGGAGTTGTGCGCATTCTCCCAGAAATAAGGCCGCAGGGTGGGAGGGAGCAGGAAGCGGAAGAAGGTGGTCTTGTAGATGCCCTGAGGACCGATGAGCGTGAAGATGGTCTGGTTGGCCTGCTCGTCGCTCAACCACGTAGCCACGCTCGCCACCATCCACTTATGCAGCGCCCATCGGAACAACTCCTGTGCCTCCTCCGAGCTCTGCCTGTCGTTCACAGGTTCCGCCCACACATGAGCCGCCAACTCCGCCACACGGTCAGTCCCGTCCCAGCTTTGCAGTCCGTTGATATAGTCACGCACAGGATGCACCAGTCGTGCAAAGTCGCTCTGTATCACGTCTATCACGTCCGCCTTCAGCACACGCTTCCCCGTATCCTTGGCGATGGTGCAGCGCAGAGAGGCCACCGCCCTGCCATCCATCTGCTGCCACTCCTCGCCCTTGTTCCGATTGCAGAAGAACGTCTGATCGGTCACCTGGTTGTACATCAGCTCTATGCGATGCTGAATCAGCCAGTTGCATATCTCCTCCATGGTGATCATAGACACCTCGCCACGCCGTCCCTGCTTGTTGAGCCTCCAGGTGCCATGCAGATCAGCGTACTTCTTGAATGCCCACTCTATGGTGCGCTTCCGCTCCTGTCCGTCATACTCCGCCCACTCCTGGTCAGCCCATCGCAGCAGCTCATCCTTGTCACAACCCAGTCGGTTGAATGCATACGAGGCATGCACCACATAGTCATGATGCGTCCCTGAGCCGAACTCGATGTCGCGCCTGGTCATCATCTGCTTCACCACCGGCCATGCCTGCTCTATCTCCGCGCTGTGCGTGTCCTTGGGGTACTCCCTGCGAGGCTTGCCCGACTCCTTGCCCTCGGAGAAATTCTCCTGCAGCATCTCCTCCTCCGTCACCTTGAAAGGCACCGCTTCAGGGTTGTAATACACCTCTGGGTCATGCGCCAGTCCAGAGAGTCGGTTCACATTGCCGCACTGCTTGTCGTAGGGAGTCTTCGTCAGCTCCGCATAGTGCTCATTCGCCTTCCTGTAGGCCGCCGCATAAGGGATGGCATTGAGGTGAGACACCCCATCAGCCCGCTCGAATACGCAGATCACCCTGAGACCGCCTCCCACCGTGTGATAGGCCAAGAACGTGTGAGGATCCGCCTTGCACAGCTGGAATGCCTCCTCCAGATGCTCCACATGGTCTATGTCACAGAACACCAGACCCGTGATTGCCGTGATATGCGTCACCTGTTTCCCCGCCCCGTCGAAGAGCGCTGCCACGGAGAACACTGGCATCTTCTGCTCCTTGATTTCCTTGTTTGCCACCTGAGGGCTCACTGTGTGAGCCAGTCTGTGGTACTCCTCTGTGAGTCCATGCACGTTCTTGTCGTGTTTGATGAGTCTCACTACCTCGTCCATGCTGATAGCCTTGCTCAGGTACGCATGGTGATTCTGCAGCAGACTCACCCTCAAATTGGTTATGTCCATTAGATTGAATTATAAATTAGTTAATTAAGTATCGAATTGATTGGTTTCATTGGCTTCGTTGTAGATTCTTTCTGCCATTTCCTTGAATAGTTCTATAAAATGATCTTTTGTCATGTTTTCTGCCATAAGAAAAATCAGGCGTACAAGTAATATTGCATGATGTAAAAACATTTTTTCCCTATTTAAGATGGAGCTGTTGAAGTGTCCGTTAACTAATAAGTCATGCGTGCTTCCTTTATATTGTTTTTTTATCGCATTGTTTATTAGATCACGCAAATCATACAGCAAAGATCTATGTTCTTCCAAGAAGAGTTCTTTTTCGTTTTTTTTTTGCTCCCATTTTCCTAAAATTAAATTATACGACCGGTTTAGATAAATGCTCAAAAGGATCATTTACGGGCCGAAATTACCTCTTTTGAAATTAGCAAATGTACGGAACTGTACATTTCGGGGAGGTCTTGAAAAATAGTTTCAGGATTTAATATTTTTTATGATTTCAGTGCTTCATCTTCAACTTATAGTGTACTATAAGCAGCGAAAAACAAAATCTTCGTTTATTTTAAAAAAAATCTTCAAGTTTTAGAAAGAAAATGTGTACTTTTACGCCATATTCCTATAATTTACATTATCGGAAGTAGCGTATGGATAATATATTAGCATTGTCTGAAGAAGACATAAAATTTCGATACATCACTCCGTCTATTCTCGATAAGGGATGGTCTAAGGAGGACATAACGATGGAAACTAAGGTTAAGCTGACCGATGGCAAGATTAATCTTAGAGGAAATTTAGTGACCCGTGCTAAAGCAAAGTATGCCGACTATGTGCTTTATTACAACCGTGCCACCCCCATTGCTATTGTAGAAGCCAAAGATGCAAACCATACTGTTGCATTTGGAATGCAACAGGCCAAGGAATATGCTCAAATGATGGATGTACCATTTGCTTTCAGTTCCAATGGGCTTGGTTTTCAGGAGTATGATTTTCTGACAGGCAAAGAACAAAGCTTCTCAATGGACGAATTTCCGACGAAGGAAGAACTATATGCCAGATTCCTATCCGAAAGCCATGAGGGTCATGGGCTGAGCGATGAAGAGAGAAATGTCATTAACCAGCCCTATTGCACAGGGCAAGATATATATCCACCACGTTACTACCAACGAAATGCTGTGAACCGTACTGTCAATGCTGTGGCTCAAGGCAGAGATAGACTACTGTTGGTCATGGCCACAGGAACAGGCAAGACCTATACTGCATTCCAGATAGTCTATCGATTGTTGAAGGCTGGACTTGTGAAGAAAGTTCTTTATTTGGCAGATCGAAACGTTTTAGTTGACCAGTCAATCCAACAAGACTTCAAGCCTTTGAGCAAAACTATTCACAAAGTCAACTATCAGCAGGACTTGGGCAGTGGCATCACTGCCTATGAGGTCTATTTCGCCTTGTATCAGCAACTCATAGGTCAAGGTGGCAAACAGAATTACAAGGAACTGTTTAAGCCGGAGTTTTTCGATATGGTCATCGTAGATGAGTGTCATCGTGGTAGTGCCAAAGAGGATAGTAACTGGCGTGAAATATTAGACTATTTCGAAAATGCAATCCAACTGGGTATGACCGCCACTCCAAAAGAAACAAAATACCAGTCCAGCATTAGTTATTTTGGCGAGCCTATTTATACATATAGCCTAAAGGAAGGCATTGAAGATGGATTTCTTGCTCCTTTCAAGGTTGTAAACATTACCACTAACATTGGTGATGAATGGCGACCTGTAAAAGGACAAAGGGATATATACGGTAACCTTATAGAAGACCGCATTTATAATAACTCTGATTATGATTACAACATTATTATAGAAGACAGAATCAGAGAGGTTGCACATGAGATAACACAGTATTTGAAGAGCACAGATAGAATGGCAAAGACCATAGTGTTCTGTGCCGATGAAGAACATGCCGACCGCATGCGCACAGCACTGGTCAATGAGAACTCTGACATGTGCCAGAAAAATCCTGATTATGTGGTTCGTATTACAGGCAGTGACCCTTACGGACAGTCAAAGCTGGACTATTTCATATCTGTAGCTTCTAAATATCCAGTCATAGCCACTACCAGTAAGCTTCTTTCCACTGGCGTGGATTGTAAGATGGTGAAGCTGATAGTACTCGACCAGCGCATTAATTCTATGACTGAGTTCAAGCAAATAGTGGGACGTGGCACCCGCATACGTGAGAAAGAGGGGAAGACCCATTTCACCATCATGGACTTCCGCAACATCACCCGCTTGTTTGCCGATCCAGACTGGGATGGGCCACTGGAGGTAGATGAAGGATTTGTTCCTAAGGGCTCAAGCCCATACCCACCCCAAGAGCCCCAACCCTCTGGAGTCAAAGAGGAGGTGCAGAAGGTGGAGAAGCCTATCGTGGATAGAGACGGCTGTCATGTGCGCATTATAAATAAGGTGGTGTCTGTGTATGATGCCAATGGCAAACTTTTGCGCACAGAGAGTATAACAGACTATACACGAAAGAATATCAACGATACGTATGCCAATCTTGATGACTTCATTCTGCACTGGAATGCAGCTGAGAAGAAAGCAGAGATCACAGACCTGATGCGTGAGAGTGGCATTGATTTGCAAGCCTTGAAACATGAGAGGGACATGGACGAGGTGGATGATTTTGACTTCATCTGCCATATAGCCTATGGCAAGAAACCACTTACGAGACGTGAACGTGCAGAAAGCGTGAAGAAACGTGACATCTTCCATAAGTATGGATCCAAAGCAGCGAAGGTGCTTGAAGCACTCCTTGAAAAATATACCCACGATGGCATCAGCCAGCTGGAAAACAGGAAAGTGCTCACCTTAGACCCCTTCCGCCAAATGGGCTCTCCAGCCAACATTGCCAAACTATTCGGTGGCAATAAGCAATACTTTTCTGCTGTAGAAGAACTGAAAAAAATGATTTATAATATAGCATAGAATCTATGGCACTCAACAATTTTGTAAAGAGTATCCGAAACATCATGCGCAACGATGCTGGTATCAATGGCGATGCCCAACGTATCGAGCAAATTGCATGGATGCTCTTTTTGAAAGTTTATGACGAGAAAGAAAACGATTGGGAATTCAGCGATGATGACTACAAGTCCTTCATTCCAGAGAATTGTCGATGGCGCAACTGGGCTAAAGACAATGGGGATGGTGAAGCGATAACTGCTGATGCCCTATTGGATTTCGTTAATAATACACTGTTTCCCACTTTGAAAGGATTAGAGGTTAATCCTTCAACACCAATGCGTAGTGCCATAGTTCGAACTACTTTTGAGGATGCAAACCAGTATATGAAGGATGGTGTTCTGCTCCGTCAGGTTATAAATGTCATAGACCAACTTGACCTTGGTGACTATGAAGAAAGCCATGCTTTTGGTGAGATATATGAATCTATACTGAAGGAGATGCAGTCGGCAGGTTCCGCAGGTGAGTTCTACACCCCGCGTGCCTTGACAGATTTCATGGCAGAAATCATCAATCCAAAGGTGGGAGAAAAGATGGCAGACTTCGCTTGTGGCACTGGTGGCTTTATAACAAGCTGGCTAAAAGCCCTTGACAAGAAGGTGCAGACTGCTGAGGATAAAGAGGAATATGCCAAGTCAATCTATGGTATTGAGAAAAAGCAATTCCCTTATATGCTGTGCGTCACCAATATGCTTCTGCATGACATAGATTCGCCCAAAGTAATGCACGACAACTCCCTGACAAAAGATGTGCTCAACTATACGGATGAAGATAAATTTGATGTTGTCTTGATGAATCCGCCATACGGAGGCAGCGAGAAGAATGACATCAAACAGCACTTCCCATCCGATTTGAGTTCAAGCGAGACTGCCGACCTCTTTATGGTGCTTATCATGTATCGACTTGCTGAGAATGGTCGTGCAGCAGTCATTTTGCCAGACGGTTTCCTGTTTGGTACAGATAATGCGAAACTGGCTATTAAGGAGAAACTGCTTCGTGAATTCAACCTTCACACCATCATCCGACTGCCAGGTAGCATCTTCTCACCATATACAAGCATTGCGACCAACATCCTTTTCTTCAACAATGAAAAGGCAGAAGGAGCAGAAGAAGGATATTACACAAAAGAAACTTGGTTCTATCGTCTTGATATGCCAGAAGGCTATAAGCACTTCTCCAAAACCAAACCTATGCGAGCTGAACATTGTCAACCAATTATTGATTGGTGGAATGATCGGCAAAAGATAGTTGACCCAGAGAGCAATGATGAGAAGTCACGTTGTTTCACCGCACAGCAGCTTCTTGACATGGACTGCAACTTTGATCAGTGCAAGTTCCCAAAGGATGAAGAAGAAATACTTCCACCAGCAGAACTGCTGGCTGATTACTACAAGAAACGTGCAGCCCTGGATCATGAAATAGACAAGACTCTGGCCGAGATACAACGTATTTTGGGTATTGACATTAATTCTAAGGAACTATGAATGAGACAACAAATGATATAAGGAGTGCGGTTAAGGCCATAAAGACAGCGATACTGCACAGTCAATACAGGGCTGCCAAGGTAGTAAACCGTGAACAGTTATCTCTGTATTTTGGTGTTGGAAGATATGTTTCAGAAAACTCCCGCAAAGGTTTTTGGGGGACTGGGGCGATAGAACGTATCAGTGACCAGTTGCAGAAAGAACTTCCTGGGCTTCGTGGGTTTGGAGTCTCATCTATGAAATACATGAGGCAGTTCTATGAAGAATGGGCTGATTTCATAATTCGCCAGCCACTGGCTGGCGAATTAGAAGAGACTCATAACAGCCAGCCAGTGGCTGGCGAAATGGATTTAGTGGACTTCAACCTACTGCTGCCATCAGATCAGCAGCCAATAGCTGCCAAATTAAATATTGAAGAGTTCGTAGGCCTAGGCTTTACCCATCATATAGAAATCTTGTCAAAAGCAAAAGATGTGGAGGAACGCTTTTTTTATATCCACCAAGCCTACCAGAACCAATGGAATAAGTATCATCTGCGTGATATGCTAAAGGCAGACCTCTATCACCATCAAGGGGCATTGCCCAACAACTTCGTTACAGCAATGCCTGACAAACGGACAGCTTTGAAAGCCATTGAGATGTTCAAAGATGAATATCTGCTTGACTTCATCAATGTGGAAGAACTTGGAGAGCGCGATAAGGCTGACATTGACGAGCGTGAGGTGGAGCAATCTATTGTGCACAATGTGAAGAATTTCATTATGACTTTTGGACGTGACTTCACGTTTGTAGGCAATCAATATCATTTGGAGAAGTTCGCTCATGTTTTTTATCCAGATCTGTTGTTTTATAATCGTGAACTGGCAGCACTTGTAGTAGTGGAGCTAAAACGAGGTGAGTTCAAACCATCCTACCTTGGTCAGTTGAGTGCCTATCTGCGCATTCTCGATAGTGAGGTGAAGAAGCCATTCGAGAATCCAAGTATTGGTATCATTCTTTGCAAGAAAGCAGACAAGAGTTTCGTGGAATTCCTCATTCAAGGATATGACAATCCTATGGGTGTAGCCACATATAAGACTGCAGACGATGTTCGTAAGGTATTGCCGTCTGAAGAGGATCTCCGCAGAGTGATGGATGAGGAAATATAATTCAGTCTGCATGGCAGACAATTTTTCAAGACGAAGATTCGCTATGACAGGAAAGCAACTTAAAAACAGCATACTTCAGTGGGCCATACAAGGAAAACTGGTGCCCCAAGACCCTAACGATGAGCCAGCTTCCGTGCTGCTTGAAAAAATCAGGGCAGAGAAAGCACGACTTGTCAAAGAAGGGAAAATCAAGAAGGATAAGAAAGAATCTATCATCTACCGTGGTGATGACAATTCCTATTATGAGAAGTTCGCAGACGGGAAGGTGGTCTGTATTGATGATGAACTTCCATATAGTTTGCCTCTTGGATGGACTTGGTGTAGACTTAATGAATTGGGAATTTATCGAAAAGGGCCATTCGGAAGCAGTCTGACCAAATCAATGTTTGTTCCCAAAAGCGAACACTCAATCAAAGTTTATGAGCAAAAGAATGCGATACAAAAAGACTATCGCTTAGGTGAGTATTATATTTCAGAAGATAAATTCGCTGAAATGCAATCTTTTGTAACAAAACCATTCGATATTATTGTCAGCTGTGCAGGAACTATTGGAGAAACATATCTTCTTCCAGAAGAAGCACCGATAGGAATAATCAATCAGGCACTTATGAGGGTGGAATTATACAATTTAGGCATAGCAGATTATTGGCAGCTTTTCTTCGCGTACATTTTGCTAATTGAGAATGAAATGAAAGGGGCTGGCTCTGCTATAAAGAACATTCCTCCATTTGAATATCTAAAAGCAATACTTGTTCCTATTCCACCTATTCAAGAACAAAAACGGATAATCGAAAAATATAATGAACTTACAAAGCTTATATGCCAATATACACAACAGAAAGAGGTGTTAGACTTGCTTAACGACAACCTTTATCCAAGCATTAAGAAAAGTATTCTCCAAGAAGCCAGCCAAGGCAAACTCGTACCACAAGACCCGAGTGATGAGCCTGCATCTGTTCTGCTTGAAAAGATCAGGGCAGAAAAGGCAAAACTGGTGAAGGAAGGCAAGATGAAGAAAAAAGACTTGGTAGAGTCCACAATCTTCCGTGGTGACGATAACAAGTATTATGAGCAGATAGGGCAAGAAAGCATAGAGATAACAGAGGATATACCTTTTGAGATTCCTACAAGTTGGGAATGGTGCAGGCTTCGTGACCTATGCTTAATCTTTACTGGAGCTACATTTAGGAAGGATGAAGCGAAAACTGATAGTAAAGGTGTTCGTATATTACGTGGTGGTAATATTCTTCCGTTTGAGATTGTTCAAAAAATGGATGACATATTCCTCTCACAAGAACAAGTAAAGGAAAGTATTCTGTTGAAACAGAATGACATTATTACGCCAGCTGTAACCAGTTTGGAGAATATAGGAAAAATGGCAAGAGTTGCGCAGGATATGCCCAATATTACAGTTGGTGGTTTCGTTTTTGTACTTCGCCCACATTATTCTGACGAATGGTTATCTAAATTTTTGTTGTTCTTCATGAGTTCACCTTCGGCAATTGAATTCATGAAGTCAATTACAAACAAGTCTGGTCAAGCCTTTTACAACATTGGTAAGGAGCGACTGGCAATGACACTTGTTCCAATACCGCCAAAGGATGAAGAACGGCGTATAGTTGTAAAGATAGAAGATTTATTTGATAGGATAAAGGGCTAATCGCCCTTTATCCTGTTAGTGATTTCTTCAATACTTTTTGCTATGCGTTCCTGTTCTTGATATGGTGGAATGCCAACCACCAATGAATAGAAGATTTCTTTGTTCAAATGAGGAATGGCTGCACCTTTCTTTGAGTTACGCAGCAAGTCTTTATAGAACTGAATGAAATACAGCACATAAGGGAGGTGCATATTACCACTTACCCATAATTGCTTGAACGTACTACCCATGTAGCCATCATGAGGAACGGCAAAAACTTCTCCTGAGTTTTCGCCATCTACAAGGATGATATTGTCACCTGTTGAAACGAATTTGCCTTTTGGCAAAATATCTCCTGATGACTTGCCTCGCAAATACTTTGCATCAAGGCAGACATGGTTTCCCTCTTTCTTTTCACCATCCATAAGCCTACAAATATGAGCCAATCTTACAACCTCCCATGTGTCGGGGAATGTGTAATCAGTCTCTATTTGAAGGGCAGCTCCATTTATCTGCTCATAATACTTGTTATCGTCACCTTTGAAGATGACGGAATCAACCACATCTTTCTTCTTCAACTTACCTTCTTTGACAAGACGTAGTTTCTCTTCTTTGATGCGTTGAAGAAGGATGGATGCTGGCTCATCATTCGGGTCTTGTGGAACGAGTTTTCCTTGAATCGCTTCTTGAAGAACGGACTTCTTGATCAGAATGGGCAAAACATTGTCCAATGCTTTCCTTTCCGAATATGCTACTGTATATCGTTCAATGATTGGTATAATGAAACGATAATGCTCTATAATCCGGGATTGTTCAGACAATGGCGGAACGGGGATAAGCATCCTTGATAACAAACCTTGATTCAAATTGTTCATTGTTGTTCCAACACTATCACCAATGAGATAATCCTGTGCATAAGGTGAAGTGTAAAGCATTATGAAAAAATCAAGGGATACCCCCACGATGTGCATAAAGAAAGAACCTGTACCAGCCAACCATCCTATTTGTTCTTCATTGACAATGGCACACTTACTTAAATCTCCTCTTCGTGCTAAAACAATATCATTTTCAGAAAGGACATAAGCTCTTAGTTCATCATACTTTGTTAGCGCTACTTTACAAATGTTCTCAGCTATTATCTGTTGTCCTTTTATATTTGTGGGATTTACGAGTGGAATGCCATCATCAGTATAATCTGATTTGTGAACCATCGTTCCAAATGGACCTGTTGAGAATTTAGAACAAAGGCATCCCAGCCTACACCATTCCCACCCTGCAGGTATCTCAAACGGAATCTCATCATCAATACAGACCACCTTTCCTTCTGCAAACTTCTCATAATAGGAAGCAGAAAAAGATGCTTCAATGATATATTGTATTTGGGGCTATTCCCAAAACAAATAAATATAGTATTATGGTAGTAAAATTTAAAGAGTTTCTAAGCCAAGCAAACATGGCTACAAACACCATTTCTGCATATATCTATGCAGTAAACGATTTTAGCTCTCGGTATAAAGAACTGAACAAAAAGAGCTTGTTGCTCTATAAAACGTACCTTATTGAGACGTTCAAGCCCAAGACCGTGAACCTACGGATTCAGGCATTGAACAAGTACTTGGAGTATGTGCGTAAACCACGCTTGCGCTTGAAATCCGTAAAAGTGCAGCAGCGCACTTATCTGGAGAATGTTATCAGCAATGCAGATTATACTTTCTTGAAGAATAAACTTAGAAAAGAAAATAATCTGGAATGGTACTTTGTAGTTCGCTTCCTCGCTGCTACAGGAGCAAGAGTTAGCGAATTAGTGCAACTGAAAGTAGAGCATGTGAATGTGGGCTATTATGATATCTATACGAAAGGGGGGAAGATTCGTCGATTGTTCATTCCTAAAAAACTACGGGATGAAGCTTTGGGGTGGATTCATTCCAGCAATAGAGATAGTGGCTATCTGTTCCTGAACCGTTTTGGGGAACGAATAACTACACGGGGTATAGCACAGCAACTGAAGAACTTTGCCTTAAAATTTGGACTCAATCCGAAAGTGGTATATCCACATTCGTTTCGCCATCGGTATGCAAAGAATTTCTTAGAGAAGTTTAATGACATCTCTTTACTGGCCGACTTGATGGGGCATGAAAGCATTGAAACCACTCGTATATATTTAAGAAGAACAGCCAGCGAGCAACAGGCTATTGTGGATAAGATCATTACATGGTGAGTATCATCTTGAAACTGCGACAGAATGTCGCAGTTTTTTCGTTTCTGTTGTAGCGGAAATCGCGTTAAAATACCATCTTCTGCAGGTGTAGAATCTTTGCCCTCAGAACCGCAACTTGAATGCTGGTAACTGGAACTCTCTGGAGAATAAATGTCGCACTTGGGTATAGCGCTATGGGAGTGTGCTGATAGTGTGTGGGCCGATAGTGGGGGAGATGAAGCAGGGCACGCTGGGGGATAACCGTGTGGCTATCCCTGATGCTTTCTATAAGGTGCTGCTGGTGAAGATAGGTGAGGGGTATGAGGGCATTGTCTTCGTATTCGAGAATAAGGCTGGGCACCGTGCGCTGAATACGTATGCAATGAGCATTGATGAGGTGGAGGCATTGACAGGCTATGATTTCTTCCACTCACTGTCTGACAAGTTAGAGCGTATGGTGGAGGCTGAGGTTCATCAGGAGGTTTGGAATTAGTGGGGTGAGGTGATTTCGTACAGCCAAAGGGGTATTTCGTACAAGAGCGTGAAAAATGGTGCCGAGATCTCAATGATAAGTGCTAAGTTTGTGTAGAAATCATAATAAAGAGTTGTGGGTAACAGAACATTAATCATATCGAACGCTAACGAGCTGGTGCGGGTGAAGCCAGAGCGGATAGTGTATATAGAGTCGGATGGCAACTACTCTACGATGGTGCTGCATGACAAGACGGAGCATGTGTTTACCATGAACTTGGCTCACTGCCAGCAGCTGATAGAGAATCAGCTGGGCAAGGAGGCTGACAGGTTTATCCGTATTGGCAAGCAGGTGATAATCAATCGTGAATACATTTTCAAGATCAACGTGAACAAACAGACGTTGATGATGTCGGACATGGCTCTGAATCATGCCTTCACGCTGTCTGCCTCTAAGGAGGCTCTGAGGCAGCTGAAGGTGTATCTGGAGTCGGTAGCAGGAAAGGAGGAAAAACTATGAGGGATGACGATTTGCAGGTGCTGGGACAGGGTGGTCAGCGCAAGGATAATAAGAGGTGGTACGTCGTGTGCGCAGTAGTGGTTTGTCTGTTGGGACTCCTGGCGTATATGCTTATGCCTAAGGGGGAGAAAGTGGTGAATCCTGAAGGACTGGGTGAAACCATAGATGAAGAGTTGCAGCAAGTGGCTGACTCTCTGCTGGCTGAGGAACTGACGACACTGAATGGCCTGCAGGGACAGGTGATAGTGATGGAGGTGCAGACAGGGGCCGTCAAGGCTCTGGTGGGACTGGAACGTGGTTTCGATGGAAGGTATCAGCCTTGCAGGAACTTTGGGTATCAGCAGGAACCTGGCTCTACCGTAAAGACTGCTGTCTTGATGGCTTTGCTCGAAACAGGTGAGGTGAAGATGACGGATGAGGTGGACGTGGATAATGGCATCTGGGTACTGGATGAACTTAACGTCATCAAGGATCACAATTGGTTCAGAGGTGGCTATGGGGTGATAGACATGGAACGGGCTCTGGAGGTTAGTTCGAATATAGCTATCACTAAGATGGTGAATAAGGTGTTTAGGGGTAAGGAGCTGGAGTTTTTTGACTCCCTGGACCGAATGAACTTCGGGGAGCCAAGCAGCGTTGAGGGGATTGAGGAACTAAGGCCAATGAGGTATAGCTCGCCAAAAGACAGCACATGGGCAAGGAAGCAGTTGCTCTGGAGCTCTATCGGGTATGACAGATTCATGACACCTATCCAGACGCTCACCTATTATAATGCGATAGCCAATGATGGCAAGATGGTGAAGCCTACGCTAAGGGTAGGTGAATCGGAGGTGATCAATGAGCAGATAGCCACCAAGGAGAACATTGCAGCCATGCAGGGGGCACTGTATCATGTGGTGTCTGAGGGTCTGGCCAAGCCAGCTGGTACGCCGTTGGTAGAGGTGGCTGGTAAGACTGGTACGGCTCAGGTCAGGAGTATCTATGGCGAAGGTGACAGTGAGGTGAGTGAGTATCACATTTCTTTCTGTGGCTATTTTCCCGCCTTTGCGCCTAAGTATAGCATCATAGTAAGTCTGAATAAACTGGGACTTCCTGCCAGTGGTGGCACCATGGCTGGCTCTGTGTGCAGCCAGGTAGTGGAGTGGATGGTGACGCATGGGATGCTTGAATAAAGGATTAATGATTCTGAAAGGATTATGGTTAATGGTTTTGGCTATCAGACGGCTGTGATGGTGACTGAGATGAAATCACCTCGTGGAGAAAGGGTGATGGAGGAGGCCATCGCTAATGGTTTGCTGATGGAAAACGACAAGAAACAGATGGAAAAACCGTCAAATTTGACGGAAAATGAGTTTTCTTCAATGATTGTAAGAATGTGTATGAGGCTATCAGAATAAATCGAAAAGCCAAATATTCATGGCTTCAGGATAACTTGCGAAGGTATTTGCAAGTTGTTGGGATTGAAAGATTTCAATAAGAAGGCTTGGGTGTCTGCCATTGTGAGTGTTTTCGGTGGTTTTCTTCTGAAAGCTGTTTTAAATGGTTAATGCTATAAAAAAGGATATTATTATATCAATTGTCTTTATGGCCATATATGCTATCGTGTGGTTAGGCATGGGTTGGTATGCAAATCATTTCCTCACGAAATGCCTGCCAAATATCATGTCCAAATGAATTTGGAATGATAATTGGAATGAGGCAATTAGTATCAAGAACAATTTTCATTTGTAAGGAGTGCGGAAATGTTCGTTAGACATGGCTTCAAGTGACTCCTGTGTCCAGCCTTTCTTCTTACAAATTTCAGCAGCACGTTGTTCCACTTTCTTGAAGTAATAGTCGGAAAGTACCTGCTGCAACTCTTTCAGCTCTTGTTCGGAAGAGAGACGTGAAAACATCTGCAACAGATGTAACTGAATGGGATTGAATACGGTTGCTTCCATAATTAACTCCTATATTATTCGTGACAAAGATAATTATCAAAAAGGAAATAACAAATTATTTGATGGGAAAAAGATTATTTTGCTATCGAAATGAGGGGAACGTCAAGAATGGAAATTCAGCTTGTGGCTAGCTCCTTTGATTGATAGACCTCAACAATTGGTGCATTTAGAGCTTTCTCAATAGAAACTAATGTGTCAATAGTGAAGTTATGAGTTCCACGCATCCATTTGCTGACTTCTGCTTCATTTTTCCCGAGAAGAATAGCAAGGTCTTTTTGACGAAGATTTCTCTCTGTCAAGATCTCATGTATTCTGTCAACTATCTGGAATGATAGGTCAACAGATTGACGAACCTCTGGATTTACCAGTTTCCGACGCTGTTCTAATACACTACTTCTTTTCATCTCTAGTAAAAATTAAGTTACCTATTATCTCTTTATCCATCAAAACAATGGTTCCGTCTTTAATGCGTGATGAGATAAACCTGCTTGTATCTATCAGCAATTTGACATATGGAGCAAGTGTCTCACTATCTTCCCATCGAGCAGCATCTTTTACACCCCCATTGCCGAAGACTAAAATCTTATCTGATAAACGAAGGCAGTAGAGGCGGATCTTGTTACCTACTTCTATAGGAATTACCCCAACTCCATCACCATACTTCCCCTCTGGACGAAAATAACGTTCCAATGCTCCACGCTCTGAAATCTTATCTATCCAAGAAATAATCACATCTATTTCTTCGTCATACTCTGAGCCTATCGGGAATTTCTCGAAAAAGGCTTCTAGCTCTGTCAGTTCTTCACCCTCAAGGTGAATGCTATAGAAGTTCACATTCTGGTATTCTTCTAATAGTTCTATCGTATATTTATGTCTCATTCTTAACTTATAAGTTATTTTTTTGCAAAAATATATCTTTCATTTTGAACTGACAAGTTTTTTGCCTTAAAAGTAATAATTTGTTTCTGAATAAAAACTTTACCTTTGTGGAGACTGCCTTCAAAGTGCAAAATTTGCACTTTGGAAGAGATCGCTGCAACGAAAGGATTGTGATGTATGGAGGGAATTATTCGTGACAAGGATAATTATCAAACAATTATTTGATGGGAAAAAGATTATTTTGCTATCGAAATGAGGGGAACGTCAAGAATGGAAATTCGGCTTGTGGCTAGGGAAGAAAGCTATTTCTTCAAATCAAACAAATAGGTGACTCTGATGCTGATGCCGCCATTGGCAGAGCGGGAGAAGTCATCATGCTTGGTGTTGCCGAAAATATCACCGAGGCCGAGATAGTAGCGACCTTCAGCGAGGAAGTTGCCTATGCCCGTGTGGAACTCAAAGCCAGCACCACCGATGATGCCGTAGTCGAGCTTATGCTCTACCTCTAAGGTATGCTGCTCCTGGTGGTAACGGTAGTTCTCCCAGTCGCCGCCAATGCTGCTGCTGTCGCTGATAAAGTAGCTGAATTGGGGACCGGCATGGATGAAGAATTTCATCAAGCCGTTCTCCTTACCGAAGCCGATGTGAGCCATCAGGGGGATTTCAGCATAGGTGAGCTTGCGGGTGTACTCCAGCTGTGGATAGTCCTCGTAGAACTCATCCCAACCGCGCTTTGAGAGGTTGATTTCGCCTTGTACACCACAGAGCATGCCAAACCAACGCTCGTTGATGTAGCGGAAGGTGAGACCAAAGGCTGGTCCCATGAGGTTCTTCTGCTTCACCTTCGGAGAGAAGGACACACTGCTCATGTTGATGCCGCCATTGATACCGATGGATAGGTTGTGCCGTGGCTCTCCCGTCTGCGCACGGAGAGGCAGTGACAACCAGAGAGCCAACAGGAGGAGGCCCAGCAGGTGTAGGGTAGTGTTAGGACGATGGTCAGTCAAAATCCAGCTTGATAAGTTCATTGTTGCGATTGAAGTGTACAAAGAATACCTTTTTGTTGATAAATCCACCCCAGTTGTTCACACGCTCATACTTGAAGCCCGTCTGAATGGGTCGGGTGAGTAACTGACTCTGGTTCTGGTCGAACGCGGTGCCATAGAGCCACAGGCCCTTGAGGAAGAAGTAGCCCGTATCAAATCCCAGCATGCCGTACTTAGGATAACGGTCTTCCATCTCCCTGCCATACCAACGACGGAACTTAGCAATGAAGGCCTTGGGCTCGTCCATCAGGTTGTTGGTATAGAACGAGCTATAGAAATAGGTGTCCAGCTCGAAGAACGACTCCAGGAAATCGTTGGTGTAGGTCTGCCATTCTGGATAGCCGAAGAGGTGGATGTTCTCCGTGCCCTGCGTCACATTGAGCAGGGAGTCACGCACCACCAGCGTGAGCTGAGGCAGTGTTTTGATCAGGGCTGTATTGTTACCGCTGGTAGGCACGAAGATATTGTCCTTATCAGAACGCAAGGCACCCTTCATGGCCGTGTAGCCTTCGGAATCGTTCAAGGTGGTGATAGGAACGTTGCGACGCTGTAGATCCTCACGGAAGCCCTTGATAAAGTCGGCCTTATCGGTCTCACTGGATTCGATGAAGATGACGTGGGCATTAGGGAACTGACGACCGAAATGGTCGTAGACCTCAGAGTAGAAATAGCTCTGTGGGGTGTTCACCTGATAGACCTGTGGATTGTTGTACACCGTATTGTCGCGTGAGGTGAACGGAATCACCAGTCGGATGTCATTGCTCTGTGCGAAGTTGGCCAATGGCGCAATCTGTTCGGTATGCATCGGACCGAAGATGACGTTCATGTCCTTCATCTCAGGCTTGGTGAGCAGCTCATTCATCTCTTCCGCCGTGCTGCCAGAGTTGTACGTATAGAGATCCACGTTGGCACCGCTGGTCTTCAGACTGTCGATGGCCAGCAAGAAGCCTTGGTAATACTCCAGCATACGACGCGTCTCGGAGGTGGTGTTACCATCCTTCAGGAAAGGAAGGATAAGCGCTGCCTTAATGGCATTCAGTTTCTGGGTGGTCTGCGTGTTGGCTTGGAAGAGCTCCTTGTCGGTAGGTTCCTTCTCCTCTGGCTTCGCTGCCACTTCTGTGTGGTAAGGAATAACCAGGTAAGAGTTCTTCTTCAACTTACGGGCATCCTTCAGATCGGAGTTGGCAGACAGCAGTTCCTCTTCCGTCACGCCATACTTACGGGCAATGCTGTAGATGGTCTCGCCGCTCTTCACCTTGTGCATCTCCCTCACCTTAGGACGCACGGCCTGTGGAATCTCCTGCTCCTGAGGTTGCTCAGTAGGTTGGAGGGCCGTCTTCTCGTTGGACTCAGGAATGCGAATCACCTGACCAGCCTTGAAGTTGGTGGCACTCAGACCAGGGTTGGCATCCATGATGGCACGCACAGAGACCTTGTAGTTCACTGACAGACGGTAGAGTGTCTCTCCGCTGATGATGGTGTGGAAAGACCCTCCCTGCTGGTTGGACGGACGACGAGGGATGCGTAGCTGCTTCCCCTCGACAATGGTGGTATCGCTGCCGGGATTCAGCTTCACGATATCGTCTATGGATACGCCATACATGCTGGAGATGGAGGTCAGTGTCTGTCCCTTCTCGATGGTATGCATGATATACGACTGGTTTTCCTGCGCGTAGGCTCCCATGCCCAGGGCAAAGGTAAGCAGTAAGGTGCCGAATATGTTTTTTAATGTCTTCATCTTATATGATATATCTTATCAAGTTGCAAAATTACGTCTTTATTTCCAAACTTTCAATTATAGACCTTAGTTTTTTGCTTAAGCATTGTTTACAAAGAAGAAAAACATTAAATTTGCAGTTTCCAAACGAAAACTAAGTATGCAAGACGAGGCAGAATATATCAATGTGTATGGTGCACGCGTACACAACCTGAAGAACATAGACGTGCAAATTCCCCGTAGAAGCCTGACGGTGATCACTGGCCTGAGTGGCAGTGGTAAGTCGTCACTGGCTTTCGACACCATCTTTGCCGAAGGACAAAGGAGGTATATAGAGACATTCTCTGCCTATGCCCGCAATTTCCTTGGGAATCTGGAACGTCCTGACGTAGATAAGATTACCGGACTGAGCCCCGTGATTTCCATCGACCAGAAGACCACCAATAAGAATCCACGCTCTACGGTAGGAACCACCACCGAGGTCAATGACTACCTGCGTCTGCTCTATGCCAGGGCAGGGGAGGCCTATTCCTACCTGTCGGGTGAGAAGATGGTGAAATATACGGAGGAGCAGATCCTGCAGCTCATCATGAATGCCTATGCCGATAAACGCATCTATATCTTGGCACCGCTGGTGCAGCACCGCAAGGGACACTATCGCGAACTCTTCGAGAACGTGCGTAAGAAAGGCTATCTGAACGTACGTGTGGATGGGGAGCTTTGCGAGGCATTGCCTGGGATGAAGCTGGATCGCTATAAGAACCATGACATAGAGTTGGTGATAGACCGCTTGGTGGTGAATGCGAAAGATGAGGCCCGACTGAAGAACAGCGTGAGCGTGGCCATGAAGCAGGGAGAAGGTCTGCTGATGATTCTGGATGCCGATACGAAGGAGGTGCGCCACTTCAGTAAGACGCTGATGGATCCTGTGACGGGTCTGTCGTATCGTGATCCTGCCCCGCATAACTTCTCTTTCAACTCTCCGCAAGGAGCCTGTCCGCATTGCCGAGGCTTGGGTGTGGTCAATCAGATTGACGAGCATCTGGTGATTCCAGATGCAGAGCGCTCTATCCGTGAAGGAGCCATCGTGCCGCTGGGAAAATACAGAAACAGCCTGATGTTCTGGCAGATCGGTGCCTTGCTGGAGAAGCATGAGGCCAATCTGGATATGCCAGTGAAGAACCTGCCGCATGAGGTGATAGAGGAAATACTCTATGGCAGCGAGGAGCGTGTGCGCATCAGTAAGGATCTGATAGGGGCATCGTCTGACTACTTCGTGCGCTACGAAGGTCTGGTGAAATATATCCAGACTCTGCAAGAGAGTGATGACTCAGCCTCTGAACAGAAATGGGCAGAGCAGTTCGCTACCACCGTGGAGTGTCCAGAGTGTCATGGGGCCAAGCTCAATAAGGAAGCACTTTCCTACCGCATCTATGATAAGAACATCCACGAGCTCTCCTGCATGGACATCAGTGAGCTCTATGAGTGGATGCAGCAGGTGGAACCGCACCTGAGCACAAAGCAGCAGCAAATCGCTGCGGAGATACTGAAGGAGATCCGCACCCGACTGAAGTTCCTGCTGGATGTGGGATTAGACTATATCGCCTTGAACCGTGGATCTGCCACCCTGTCGGGTGGTGAGAGTCAGCGCATCCGCCTGGCCACACAGATAGGTTCGCAGTTGGTGAATGTGCTCTACATCCTCGATGAACCCAGCATAGGCCTGCACCAGAGAGACAATCAGCGCCTGATCAATTCGCTGAAAGAGCTCCGTGACCTGGGGAACACCGTGATTGTGGTGGAGCACGATAAGGACATGATGCTGGCTGCCGACTATGTGGTGGATATGGGTCCGAAAGCCGGAAGGCTGGGCGGAGAGGTCATGTTTGAAGGCAGTCCGCAGAAGATGCTGCACACCCATACGCTCACCTCGCAATACCTCAACGGGGAGAAAAAGATAGAGGTACCTGCCAAGCGCAGGGAAGGCAATGGGCACAGCATCAAGCTCATAGGGGCCAGAGGAAACAACCTGAAGCAAGTCACGGTGGAATTTCCGTTAGGAAAGCTCATCTGTGTGACGGGTGTGTCTGGTAGCGGGAAGTCCACCTTGGTGAATGACACCCTGCAGCCCATCCTCTCGCAGAAGCTCTATCGCTCGCTTCAAGACCCATTGCCCTACGATGCCATCGAAGGCTTGGAGTATATAGATAAGGTGGTGAATGTGGACCAGTCGCCTCTGGGACGTACGCCACGCTCAAATCCAGCCACTTATACAGGGGTGTTCTCTGATATCCGCAACCTGTTCGTGGGTCTGCCAGAAGCGAAGATACGTGGCTATAAGCCTGGACGATTCTCCTTCAATGTGAAAGGTGGGCGCTGCGAAGTGTGTCAGGGCAATGGCTATAAGACCATCGAGATGAACTTCCTGCCCGATGTGTATGTGCCTTGTGAGGAGTGTCATGGGAAGCGCTACAATCGTGAGACGCTGGAGGTGCGCTTCAAGAGCAAGAGCATCGCTGATGTGCTGGATATGACCATCAACCAAGCGGTGGAGTTCTTCGAGCATGTGCCTGCCATACTGAATAGGATCAAGGTCATACAGGATGTAGGCTTGGGCTATGTGAAGTTGGGACAGCCTTCCACCACGCTCAGTGGTGGTGAGAGTCAGCGCGTGAAACTGGCCACAGAGCTCTCTAAGCGTGACACTGGGAAGACGCTCTACATCCTTGATGAGCCTACCACCGGACTGCATTTCGAGGATATCCGTGTACTGATGAACGTGCTCAACCGCCTGGTGGACAAGGGAAATACGGTGATAGTGATAGAGCACAACCTCGACGTAATCAAGATGGCCGACCATATCATAGACATGGGTCCCGAAGGTGGCCGAGGTGGTGGAATGGTGCTCACTACCGGTACGCCCGAAGAGGTGGCAATGAGCGATAAAGGGTTCACTCCGCACTATCTGAGACAAGAATTAGGCCTCTAATGGTTGCAGAATGGATAAAAACTTCTATCTTTGCAGACAAGATAATATTAACTCATTAAAATAACTTTAGTCTATGTTTGAAGGACAACCGAAAGGTCTATGGGCACTCGCCCTGGCCAACACTGGTGAGCGATTCGGCTACTATACCATGATTGCCGTCTTCGCTCTATTCTTGAGAGCTAATTTTGGATTGAGCGCAGGTGTCGCTGGTACTATCTACAGCTCATTCCTCATGTTTGTTTACTTCTTCCCACTGATTGGTGGTATGCTGGCAGATAAGTTCGGCTTCGGAAAGATGGTCACCACAGGTATCATCGTCATGTTCTTCGGCTATCTGCTGCTTTCCATTCCATTGGGAGGTGTGAATCCTACGACGGGTAAGACTGACATCGTGGCTATGGCTGCCATGATTGCTGCCTTGCTGGCCATCGGCTTTGGAACGGGTCTGTTCAAGGGCAACCTCCAGGTGATGGTGGGCAACCTCTATGACGACCCTGCCTATGCTGCCAAGCGTGACTCAGGTTTCTCTCTCTTCTACATGGCCATCAACATTGGTGCGCTCTTTGCACCTACGGCTGCCATTAAGATCAAGGATTGGGCAGAGACCTTTTTAGGTTTCAGTGGAAACGATGCCTACCACTTCTCTTTTGCTGTGGCTTGTGTGTCACTGATTGTGTCTATCGCTATCTACTATGCTTTCCGCTCTACCTTCCGCCATACAGAGGGAGGCAAACGTGCCGTGGCTGCCGTATCCAACGAGCCAGAGCTTAGTCCTAAGGAAACCAAGGATCGCATTGTGGCACTCTGCTTGGTATATGCGGTGGTGGTTTTCTTCTGGATGGCTTTCCATCAGAATGGTCTGTCACTGACCTACTTTGCTAATGAATTCACAGCACAGAGTTCTACAGGCTTAGAGAGCATGGCTTTCGATGTGATCAACTTGGTGATGATTATCCTCATCGTCTATGCAGGATTCTCGCTGTATGAAGCTAAGACTGCTCAGAAGAAACTGATTTCTGCCGTGGTGATTGCTTTTGCCGTTGCAGTGCTGATTTGGAAGTACATCAACCTGAATGGTGAGGTGGCTGTGAGCGCTCCTATCTTCCAGCAGTTCAATCCGTTCTATGTGGTGGCTCTGACGCCTGTGAGCATGGCGCTCTTCGGCTACCTGGGTCGTAAGGGCAAGGAACCTTCTGCACCACGTAAGATTGCATACGGTATGTTGGTAGCTGCCTTGGCCTACTGTGTGATGGCTGCTTTCTGCGTAGGTCTGCCAAAGCCTCAGACGGAAGTGGGTGCCGATGGTATCATGGTGGCCAAGCACGTGGCTGACGTGACTCCTAACTTGCTGATTGGTACTTATCTGATTCTGACTTTTGCAGAGTTGCTGCTTAGCCCTATGGGTATTTCCTTCGTGACTAAGGTGGCTCCTCCTAAGTATAAGGGTATGATGATGGGTGGCTGGTTTGTGGCTACCGCTATTGGCAACCAGTTGGTGATGGTTGGTGGTCTGCTTTGGGGACCTCTGCCACTCTGGGCTGTTTGGAGCGTGTTCATCGCCCTCTGTCTGCTCTCTGCACTCTTCATGTTCGTGATGATGAAGCGACTGGAGAAGGTGGCGTGATGGGAGTTTAGAGTTTAGAGTTTAGAGCTTAGAGTTTAGAGTTTAGAGCTTAGAGTTTAGAGCTTAGAGTTTAGAGCTTAGAGTTTAGAGTTTAGAGCTTAGAGAGTATAAAGAAAGGGCTGCGCTATCTCTTTGTTTAGCGCAGCCTTTTTTATTGTTGACGCTGTCGTACAGCCTCGTAGAGTAGGATGGCAGCACTGACGGAGACGTTGAGTGAATCGAGCCTTCCAAGCATGGGGATGCGGATGTGGGCATCTGCCGCCTTGCGCCATTGGTCAGTGAGCCCTGTGCTCTCTGTGCCCATCACGATGGCTGTGCCACTGCGCATGTCTGTATCATAATAGAGGTGTGAGTCTTGCAATTGTGCTGTGAGAATCTTTATGCCTCGTGCTTTCAGGAAACGGATGCACTCCTCAGAAGTGCAAGCCACGCAAGGCACAGTAAAGATAGCCCCAATGCTGCTACGAATAAGATTCGGATTGTAGAGGTCGGTGAGAGGATCACACACGATGACAGCATCAGAATGGGCCGCATCTGCACTGCGCAGGATGGCTCCTAAGTTGCCAGGTTTCTCCACGCTTTCCAAGACCATCAGTAGGGGATGCTTAGACAGCTGCAATGCTTCCAATGTCAGGTGCTTAGATTTCACCACAGCGATGATGCCTTCTGTGCCTCCGCGATAGGCCATCTTTTCATAGACTTCGGGAGTCACTTCATGGCAAGGAGCCTCTGTGTGGAATGATTCAGTGCCCAAGAGGGCAGGGCAGATGAATACACTGTCGAGCTGATAGCCTGCTTCCAAGCAATGCTCCACTTCACGCAGTCCTTCCACTACAAACAGTTCCTGCTTCCGCCTCTCCGCCGATTTCTGCTGCAAGGCTACCACAGCCTTTACCTTCGGATTTTGTAAACTTGTGATGCTGTCCATTAGTTCATCTTTATTTTTGGCAAAGTTAGCATATTTTTGCAGGATAATTGGTCCTTTCTCATTTTTTTGCTTTACCTTTGTGTTGAGATAATTCAACATAACATTTAATGAAATGCGATGAAATTAAAAAAAGAAGACAAATTGGAACTTTACAAAGAAGAGAGCAAGTTCTTTGTAGATGTGGCAAAGCTAGTCTTTGCAGGTACAATACTTTCGGGTATTATGAAAGAGGACATCAACTTTTGGTGGTTAATAAGTGGCAGCTTAGTTGCAGTGTTTGGATTGCTTCTGGTTGCATATTACATGTTTAAACTAAGTAAAGATAGATAATATGGGACTGGTTTATTTTTATGCTGTTATTTCTGTAATTTGCTTTGGAATAGTTATTTGGGCAAGGAGAGAACTGAGGAAAACAGAGCATCAAGAAAAGTGATGCTTTGCTTTGAAGGTTATTAATAAGAGAAAGGGTATGCTGAGGCATACCCTTTCTGCATAGTCACTTTGCAAGTGCAAAGATATAAAACACACTGGATTTATTTCTTGACTGGAGTGAGCATCCAGCTGATACCGCCGCCAAAGTCCTTAACCTGCGTGTCGGAGCGAGTCATCATAAAGAACTTTTATTATACTTTCAACAGTTTGTAATGGCCAATGAGAGGCAGCTCCTTGGCTTTTCCGTTGGCAGCATTGATGATGCCGATGACAAACCAGATGAGTAGCGCAAAGCTCAGGATGCCAATGAGGCTCACCAGCCAGTAGAGATGCCAAGAGATGGAGAGGATGACACTGCTCAGAATGCTGTAGCACACCGAGTAGAGAATGGCCACAATGCAGAGTATAAGCCCTTGATTGGAGTGGAAGCGTGCAAACTTCGAATCCTTGGCTGACAGAATGGGGATGATGACCAGAATGCCGAAGTAGGCGAGGATGGCCATGAACTTGTTCTTTTCGATGTCTTGCGGATCATACTCGCTGGTGGTGTCCGCGGTGTTGTTGAGGGCTTTTACTTTCTCCTCAAAACTTTCTTGATTGTTACTCATAATGATAACTAGTATTTGGTTGGTTATTTCTTAATAAACTCTACACGGCGGTTCTGGGCACGACCTTCCTCGGTCTTGTTGTCGGCCACAGGTTCGTGGCTGCCCTTACCCACGGCACGCAGGTTGAAGCCATCCACGCCTAAGCCTTCGAGGGCCTTCACCACGGCCTCTGCACGCTGCTGCGAGAGTGGGTCGTTGATGGCATCGCTGCCCTGGCTGTCGGTATGTCCCTGCACCTCGAAGCGGGCGCTGGTGTTCTTGAGCATATAGTCGGCCACCTTCTGGATCTCCTCCATAGACTCTGGCTTCAAAGTTGCCTTACCAGTTTCGAAGAGGATATTGTTGGTGACGAACTTTCCTGTTTCTGCAATGGCTTTCTCAACGGCTGACATTTCCGTGGTTTGACGTTCGTAGAGCTCAACTGCACCCTTGGCAATGACGATATTGCGAATGAAGGTCAGGTTGTGATGGTCGTATGGTACCTGGAAACTCAGCCAGGTAGGCTGCTGCACTCTGGGCAGATTGACTACGCGATTGCCATCGAAATAAACCTTCAGTGCCCGTTTGTTGAATGAAAGTGCCACCTTGTGCCAGCCCTGTTTGAATCGGTACTCAAAATTGGATTGTTGAGTACTTTCATCAGTTCCTCTGTTGTAGTAATAACTATGATTATGCTCAGCCTGTACACCGTGAAGAAGTGAAAATGCTACATTTCTTCCGTAGTAATCAGTCCACTCGGAACGGTCAGTGTTGTTGGCTAAAACCAGCTTCAAATCATTTAGACCAACATTTTCTACTTCATTCCAGTAGAAAAAATCATATTCCACAGTGAACTCTTCGGGCAGGTAGGCTCCCACTTCCTCTATCAAAGGGGTAATCTGGCCATCATTGGTGATTTCAATGGCTTTCACTCCGCCCAAAGTCTTTACTTCGGCAGAGCCATGAAACAAGTCCCACTTGGAAGGGAATTCACCTACCAGTTCATTTGTAACGTCATCTTGGAATAAGATAAATCCATGTGGTGATAAGTTCCTAAAGGCTTAATAGCGTTCCTTAAATGGTGTTTTATGCAACAAATCAAAGATATTTCTTTCAAAAATACGATGATTATGTCTATTACAGGCTGTCTTAGATGACACATTTTAGGTTTAGGAACTTATCACCACACGGAGTAAGATAACATCACCACGCTTAAAGTCACTTGAGGTAGCAGCCGTTGGGTCTACCTCGCCCACTAATACCTCTTCCTCCCCAGCCTCGGCATTCTGCTTATTCGACTTGCTGTTGCTCTTCTTGTTCCCAAGCACATCATCCATTTCGTCGCTGGTTTTTTCTTCAGCCTTATTCAGAACCTTATTCTCCACCGTATTCTTCACGCGTTCACCCAGACGCTTCAGCAGCTGTGCGTCAGCGTCAGTAGAGTAGGAGAGTGCTGCCATGAGCACCACCAGTAAGTAAATCGCTCTTTTCATATCCGTTCGTTTTTAGTAGTTAATATTATCTATTTCTCTCGTTATGCTCACAAATCTCCACCGCTGTGAGCAAAAATGTTCACAACTGTGGGCATAAATGTTCACCACGTGAGCATATAGGGCGCATGTAGGGTAAAATCTGCATCCCCTGCCATAGAGTGCCCAATATGCTTTGCAAATGTAGATACAATTTCTCAGATAAAATACCCCCCATTTGGGGGAAAAGAAGCCGTAAGCAATAGAAATCAGTGTGTTTTATTGGCTGTATGCTGAATAATTGGTAAATTGGCAGCATGAAAAGGAAGATTATCATACTTGTAGTTATCCTTTGTACCATATATCAAGGAGCGAAGGCCCAATACAGCGACCACCGAAACCGCAAGGTGGATTCGCTGGAAGTGGTGCTTGCCAGTCCCAATCCGCCCAAAGGGGAGCCACTGCTGCGTGCCTATCTGGACTTGATGTGGGGCTATGTGAACATCAATGGTACCAAGGCAGAGGAGTATGCCCAGAAGGCATTGGCCATGAGCTATGAGCTCGATGGGCTGAATGCCCGTGCCGATGCCCTGCGCATGATAGGGATGCTGGCCTACGGAAGGGGCGACTATGAGAGGAGTTTGGACTACTACAACCGTGCCTTAGCCGTAACCGACAGCATGGCTGCCGGACATCGCTATAAGGAAAGCGATGTGGACGACAACTACAGCGTGCTCTATGGCTCACTTGGCAACCTCTATAACATACAAGACCAGAACCTGCTCGCCATAGAATATTACCAAAAAGCCCTCCCCATCTTCGAGAAATATGGATGGCTGGAAAGCCAGTCGATACTCTACCACAATGTGGGCGAGCTCTACATCACTATGGGCAATAGGGAGGAAGCGGAGCATAACTACCTGCTTGCCATAGAATGCGGGCGTAAGAGTGGAGATTCGCTGATGGTGGCCCTTCCTCAGCGCGGATTGGCCAAGATCTACTTAGACAAGGGCGACTATGACAAAGCCCTGCAAACAGGCATGGAGAGCTATGCCTACTACCAGCCAAACCAGAAAGACGAACCTGGCGACTATACGGAACTGCTCTCCATTCTGACGCAGATACACCTGATGTCTGGGCATAAGGACCTCAGCAAGGCAGAAGCCTACGCGGAGGAAGCCTACCATCTGTTGCTGAACGATGAGGATATGATGGGCAGCTTCAAGAGCAACGTGCTGAGTGCTATGTACTTGGTGGCGATGGAGAAAGGGCAATGGCAGCGGGCCTACGACTTGGCACGTGAGAGCGTGGAAGCCGACCCTAACGACACGCAGGACGACATCAGCGACTATGAGAACTTGGCACGCATCTGCCTACAACTGGGACGTAAGGAGGAGGCCGGACAATATATAAATAAGGTGCACGACTTGATGACGGAATATGCCAACACCCAGTATCAGAGCGCCCTCTCGCAGATGCAGGTGATTTATGAAACTGAAAAGAAGCAGCAGGAGATAGAGGACTTGCAGCGTGAGCGCACCTGGATGCGCTGGCTCACGTGGCTCAGTGTCATCGCACTGGCATTGGCTGTAGCCCTGCTGATAGCTATGGCCTTCTGGCTGCGTCTGAAGCGTCGCCATGCCGAGGCTTTGGCGAAGATAGAGGGAGAGACGGAAGAGCGCGTACGCATTGCCCGTGATCTTCACGACCGCATGGGAGCCTTGCTCACAGGTATCAAGGTGAATCTCTCGCTCTTCGCCCGCAATACCGCAGATCAATCGGCATGCGCCAATGCCCAGAAACTCACCGATGAGGCTGTGCATGAGATGCGTGACATCGTGCACCACTTGATGCCAGAGTCCTTGCGTCGCTTTGGCCTTCGCACGGCCATTGAGGGCTTCTGTCAGAGCATCCCGATGGTGCATTTCACCTTCGAAGGTGAAGACCTGCGCTTTGAGCGTCGTAAGGAAGAAGCGGTGTATTACATCACGCATGAGTTGGTAAACAATGCCGTGAAGAATGCAGGTGCTTCTCGCGTGAATGTAGGGCTGCGCCTCACTGCTGATGATGTGAGGGTGGAGGTGACCGACAATGGCAAGGGCATCAATCCGCACGATTCTGGTTTCGGGATGGAGAGCATCACTGCTCGCGTCAAGGCTTTGGGCGGTCGCCTCCAATTGAATTCGAAACCCGATGAAGGCACTGCGTTTGAGGTGGATATTCCGTTGATTAGTGGATAGTGGATAGTGGAGAGTGGGGATTTGAATTTTTGAATATTTGAATATTTGAATTTTATATGTATCGTATTTTTATTGCAGATGACCATCGCATAGTGGCAGAGAGCTTGGTCAGGCTTATAGAGCAACTGCCGGTAGAGGGAGAGTGCATCGGGGAGGTGGTGGGTACAGCCTATACGCTTGCAGAAACTCTCCAGCAGTGCATTGAGCATCAGCCAGATATCTTGTTGCTCGACATAGCTATGCCCGATGGGAATGGCATCGATTTCCTGCCACAGCTACATGAGCATTGTCCACAACTGAAGATTGCCATCCTTACCTACTATTCGGAACCCTCCATCATACGGTTGGCACTGAAGAACGGGGCTCATGGCTATTTCCTGAAGGCTGGCAATCCAGAAGAATTGGTGCTGGGACTGAAGCGGATGGGAGAGGGAGACATCTATATCTGCCAGGAAGCACGTGAATCACTGAAACAGAAAAACAACGTGGAACAGCTCACGGCACGTGAGCGTGAAATACTGCGCCTGTTGGTTGAGGGGCGCAGCATTAAAGAGATAGCAGCCGAGCTCTATCTGAGTTTCGAGACTGTGCACAGCTATACCAAAGTCCTCCGTCAGAAGATGGGAGTGAAAAACATGGCTTCTCTGGTGAGGGAAGCCCTTCTTCAGCATCTGGTATAGAAAGGAGGAATCCTCAAAACTCCTCCTTTAGACTGCAAGTATGTGGTTATACAATGGTAAACAGCTTGTTGAATCCTGTCATCTGGAACACCTTGCTGATTTCCTCATTGATGTTCTTCACTTTCACCTGACCGCCATTGGCTTTAGCACTCTTCAAGATGCCGATGAAAATACGAAGACCAGAGCTGCTGATGTATTCCAAGTCGGTGCAATCCAGAATGATCTCAGTATCCTTTGCCAGCATCAGAGGCTCTACATCCTTTGTGGTCTGAACAGCGGCAGCCGTGTCAAGGCGTCCCTTGAACTCAGCTATTAAAGTACCATTTTCTTCTTTAATCAGTGTAGTCATTTTTATTAAGTTTTTTAGTTGTTAATACATGGGGTAGAATATAAATATCGTTGCCAATGCTACTGCGAGTATTAGCAAGTGCATCCAGATACCAAGGCGCCAGAAATCGGTGAATTTGAAACCACCAGGACCATAGATCAGCATAAGGGTTGGTGAGCCGATAGGGGTGCAGAAACTGATGTTCACAGCCGTCATGATGGCGATGATGAAAGGCAACGGATTACATCCCAGCAGCATAGCCTGCTGATAGACAATAGGGAAGAAGATCGCGCCTGTAGCTACATTACTGCTCACTTCGCTGGCTACGGAGGCAATGATGCACATCACCGTAATGATAATGTACGGATTGCCTCCGAATGTGTCCAAGATGACATCGGCAATCTTGGTCACGATGCCCGTATTGGTGATGGCCGTACTGAATACTATCAAGGAGCCCAACACCAACAGGAAGTTCCAATCGATGTATTTCACGATCTTCGTCATACGGCAGCAGCGGAAGCAAAGGCAAGCACCAGCAGCCACCATGGTGCAAGTAATCAATGACAGCACCTTGAAGGATGACAAGATGAACATGATGACCAGGATGGCAGCGGAGATGATGGTGCGTATTCCCAGTTGTGGGATAAACTGAGAGTCAAAGAATGTCAGGCTTCGCTTGAAGTTGGTCTCAATGTCTTGGTCTTTCTTTGGTGGACACTCCAAGAGCAGCGTGTCACCAGCCTCCAGCACCACCTCACGTGGCTGTTGATCCACACGTTTCCCTTGACGGGCCACTGCGACCAAAACCATATCATTTCGATGCTCAAAATTGCTCTTACTCATACATGTGCCTATCAAGTCGCTCCCGAAATTCACATAGGCCGTACGCAGTTTTCGGTTGTTGTCTATTTCGTTGATGCTATATACATGATGGTCTGCAGCTACCAATCCGTGGCTCTGCTTTAGCTCCAGAATCTCGTTGATTTGTCCGGAATACACCAGACGATCGCCACCAAAGATGTACTCATCGTCAGGAACGGGAGAGATGACCTCCTTATCGAAGCGCACAATCTCGATCAGCGAACCACCACGAACTTCCTTCAGTCCAGCATCACGTACCGTCATAGCTACAGCATCATTGTCAGTAGGCACCAGTAGCTCCACCGTATAGTCGCTGGTATCCTCGAATGACACCTCTGGAGCCTCACGGTTGGGTAAGAACCTACGCAGCAGCGTGATGAGGAAGATACCTGCGATGGTACATGCCATACCAGGAACCAACGGAGCGAAAAGGTTGAGTGAGTTACCAGTGGTCTCCACATAAAGACCCGCAATAATCAAGTTGGACGACTGTCCCAACAGGGTACACATACCTCCGAAAGTGGCCGCATAGCTCAGTGGTATCAGCAGCTTTGCAGGTGAGATTTCAAGCTTTCGTGCCCACATCTTTACCATGTCTGTGAAGATGCCCACCGCATTGTCAGACCCCAGCATGGCACTGAGCACGGAAACAGGGACCATGAGCTTCACCACAGCACGCCTAAACGTAGAAGGAGTGCCCAGCAGGTACTTGCCTATCCAGTAGATTACTCCCGATGTCATCAATGCTGCCAATATGATGTAGAAGGCAGCGTTCACCAAGATAGGTTCTGATCCGAAGGCTTGCATCACATCGTTCTCAGATACCACGTTGGCCACCAGCAGCAGGGTTACGGCTCCGAGGAAAGTGACCTCAGCCGGCACGCGTGTGCGTACCAGCATATAGAACATTCCCAGTGTGAGGACCAGAATGAACCACACTTGGAGAGAGAGCCCTAAGAAAGTCATTCCCATCATATTCCGCCTACTTTATGTTCTTGCACAAGGTAAGAATATTCTTGCCGTTGGTATATTCATAATTTATACTATCCATGATTTCACGAATCAGATGGATACCCAGTCCGCCTACCTGACGGTCCTCTATGTCTTGCGTGACATCCACATCTTCCTTCTTCGTTGGGTCGAAGGGAGTGCCAGTGTCAGAAATGATGAGCTTCAGTTTTCCCCCGTCTGTTTGGGCACAGATGTCTACCGTTCCATGCGTTCCTTGAGGATATGCATATTGCATGACGTTCACTACAGCCTCTTCCAAAGCCAAGTTCAGACTCATGGCTGTGGCAAAGTCTATGCCTGCCTCTTCGGCTACAGAGTCGATAAAAAGAGCTAATAATGGAACTTCCTCAATGTTGTTATTGAGGGTGAGCTTACGTTCCATAGCCCCATTTGAGGATGTCGTTGAATGCAGATTTCCCATACTTTCAGTTCATGCTAATAGTAATTACGGACAAAGATAGTGCTTTTTCTGTAAAAATATCCATTTAATAAAAAAAAAGGATGCGCCAAACGGCGCATCCCCATTTTACATGTATTTATTATTTGGATTAGCAGCGCTTGTCCAGATAAGGCAATACATAAGGCTTGCGATACTCGTAGTAGTACAGACGGTGAGCAGCAGCTTCCTTGTCGTTGCCTACGAATGTGCGAGTTGCAGGATTCCACTTCACTGGACGACCCAGCTCGTAAGCGATGTTGCAGAGGCAGCAGAATACTGCGCTTGAAACACCAGCCTCTACAGGAGCGATAGGTTGCTGACGGCTGCGTACACAGTCGATGAAGTTCTGCATGTGTGGAGAACTGGTCTCGAAGTTCTGAGCCTGCTGACGCTGGCCACCACGCTCTGCCTGAGCAGCACGACGGCTGTACTCTTCGAACATACGCTGACGCTCCTCGGCAGTCATCATACGTGGCTTGTTGCCGCGCAGATTCTCTGGGATGAGTGAGTTGTCAGAGCACTCCAGATAACCACGAGCTACGTTGATCCAACCCTTGGTACCGATGAACTTCAGACCCTGAGCGTTAGGATTGTCCTCACCGTCGATTTCCTTAGTCAGGTAAGGATGCTCCATCAGGATGGTACCGTTCGGATAGCGAGCTGAATAAGCCTCACCCTCGTTCTGGTAGCCACGTGGATAGTACTCAACTGGCTGCAGACCGTCGAAGCCCATAGCGCAGTTGGCGATGTCGTGCATGTGAGCACCCCAGTCAGCGGTGTAACCGTTACCAGTCTCACGATACCAACGCCATGCGCCCCAGAATGCCTCACGCTTCTCAGCAACCACAACGGTGGTCTTACCATTCTTGGTAACTGTCTGCTCCAGAGTGATAGGAGGACAGAGCTGGTCGTTGTACTCAATCTGAGGATCATTCAACGGGCCGAGCCACAGGTTGAAGTTCAGGTTAGCAGGGATAGGCTGAACGCCACCGAACTCCTCGTACATCTTAGCAATAGGACGGGCTGGATCACCAACCTTAGAATAGATCTTCTCTACATGGCCGATGGCACCTGCCTGAATCAGCTCAATAGCCTTCTGGAACTCGCCGCTTGAACGCTGCTGGCTTCCAGTTTGGAATACGCGCTTGTTCTGACGAACAGCATCTTGCATGGCATAGCCCTCGGTGATGGTGTAGGTCAGAGGTTTCTGGCAGTAAACATCCTTACCAGCCTGGCAAGCATGGATAGCCATCAGAGTGTGCCAGTGGTCTGGAGAAGCTACCTCTACAGCGTCGATATCTCTGCGCTCCAGAAGCTGCTCATACTGCTCATACTTGTCACAACGCTCGTTCATGCCCTTTGACTTCTGCCAAGCATTAACGCGGCGCATGAAACGCTCTGTCTTGTTAGTGTCAACATCGCAGCAAGCTGCAACCTGTACACCAGCACATCCAGCAAAACCACCGAAGTCGTTCAGTGCCTGCTGACCAAGGCCGATAAAGCCTAACACTACGCGATCGCTAGGAGCGACCTTTACACCGTCCTGTGCCCAGCTTGGCATGATAGTCAAGCTTGACAGGCCGAGGGCTGACAGACGCAGGAAGTTTCTGCGGCTCATACCCTTGTTCTCTGTGTTTTTAGTCATAACTGTTGTTTTTAATAAAAAGATTGTTAGTAAAACTATTTAATATAGTAATTTCTATTCTATATCCTCAATTATTTCAGCCACTTATCCAGCCATTCGAAGAAGGTGCGCTGCCACAGGATTCCGTTTTGTGGTTTCAGCACCCAGTGATTTTCGTCTGGGAAGATTAGCAACTCTGCTGGCACGCCACGCATCTTCGCGGCATCAAAAGCAGCCATGGCTTGATTGGCCAGGATACGATAGTCACGCTCACCGTGGATACACAGAATAGGCGTATCCCACTTGTCCACAAACTTATGTGGTGAGTTAGCAAACGTGCGCTGTGCGATGGCATTCTGCTTCTCCCAGAAGGCACCACCCATATCCCAGTTGGCAAACCATTTCTCCTCTGTCTCCAGGTATTGCATCTCCATATTAAAGATACCATCGTGTGCGATGAATGCCTTGAAACGCTTGTCGTGGTTTCCTGCCAACCAATAGACAGAGAAACCTCCGAAGCTGGCACCCACACACCCCAGTCTGTTTTCATCTACGAAAGGCTCCTTGGCCATTTCGTCAATAGCTGTAAAGTAGTCTTTCATGCACTGACCGCCATAGTCACCGCTGATGGCCTCGTTCCACTCAATGCCGAAACCTGGCAGACCACGACGGTTTGGCGCCACGATAATATAGTCGTTGGCAGCCATCATCTGGAAGTTCCAACGATAGCTCCAGAACTGGCTAACAGGACTCTGTGGGCCACCTTCACAGAAGAGCAGGGTGGGGTACTTCTTATTCGGATCGAACTTAGGTGGATAAATTACCCATGTCAGCATGTCCTTGCCATCAGTAGTCTTCATCCAGCGAGCTTCCACCTTGCCAAACTCCATCTGGTCGTAGAGATGCTTGTTCTCCGTAGTGAGCTGCTTGATCATGCCTCCAGGTGTCTTGTCCACCAGATAGATCTCATCGCCCATGCTCATGGAGTGGCGTTTGGTTACCAATTTATCACCGCAGAGTGCTATGCCTCCATAGTCATATTGACCTTCAGTGATTTGTGTCACTGCATCACCCTTCTGCAAGTCATAGTAGTAGATGTGAGTTTCACCGTGCCATACGCTCACGCCAAACAGGCCTTGAGAGTTGGCATCCCAGATGAATTCATCCACGTTGGTCTCTAATGCCTGACTAACGAAACGCTTCTCACCTGTCTGCAAGTCCATGATAAAGAGACGATTGAGGTCAGATTCATATCCATCATGCTCCATGCTCAGCCAAGCAATGTACTTTCCGTCGGGAGAATACTGTGGATTCGTATCATAACCGAAGTTGTCGGCAGTGATGTCCACTACCTGCTTCGTTGCGATATCGTAGATATAGATATCAGAGTTCGTAGAGATGGCATACTCCAAGCCAGTCTTCTTTCGGCAAGTATATGCTATCTTCGTGCCATCGGAACTCCAAGCCAGTTGTTCCATACCGCCAAAAGGTTTCATCGGGCTTTCATAAGGCTCACCTTCCAGCAGATCGGTGATGTTTGTCAGTCCATTTTCAGTCAGGTCTGCCACGAAAGGATGCGGTGCCGTGGTGGTCCATTCATCCCAATGCTTGTACATCAGGTCGGTCACGATGATACCACTTGTTTTCTGCAGGTCTGGATATTTATCCTGTGTGCTTGGAATGGTCTTTACTTGAGCCACGAAGAGTACCTTCGTACCATCAGGTGAGAAACTGAAACCCTCCATGTCACCGTCGTAGAATGTGCGTTGACGCTTTGAAGTGCCATCGGGATTCATCTCCCAAATCTGACTGCTGCCGCTTTCACTGGAGAGGTAGGCCAGTTTGCCGTTGTTCATCCACACAGGCTGGCCTTCTCTAAAGCTGCTGCGTGTGATTTGGCTGTTTTCGCTGCCATCGGCTTTCATTACGAAGAGTTCGCTGTTGCTGCGATTCTGGGGTACGCTGTAATATGAAACGGTATAAGCAATGTGTTGCTGATCAGGAGCCACAGCCACATCTCCGATGCGCCCCATGGCCCAAAGAGCCTCTGGTGTCATGCGGTTCCCCTCAATGCGTATGTCAGAACGTCCGATGATAGGCTCATCAGCAACATTCTCCTTTACCGTACCATTACAGGCAGAAAGTGCAACAGTAACAGACATTATTAAAAACTTACTAAGTTTCATATATTACAATAAGGTGTTACCCTTAAATCCCTAAAAAGGGAACATACATCCAAATTTTCGCCCAAAGTTATAAAATATTTTAATTATAATCACTATCTTAGTGCCATAAAAAATAAAAAAGTATTAAAAAAGTGACTTATGAAACGAAATCTGATGATTATTTCTCTGCTGTTTTGCCTGTCGCTACATGCCCAAGTAAACAGACTTACAGTACAGGTTGATAAGCTGGGGGCACCCATACAGTCTACTATGTATGGCATCTTTTTCGAGGATATAAACTTCGCTGCAGATGGTGGCCTCTATGGTGAACTGGTAAAGAATCGCTCGTTTGAATTTCCCCAGACGTTGCAAGGATGGAAGGCTTTCGGACAGTGGGAGGTTCGTACCGACGGACCTTTCGAGCGTAATCCTCACTATGTGCGACTGAAGAGTGCCGCTCATCCCCACCGTCATACAGGCCTTGAGAATGAAGGCTTTTTCGGCATCGGGGTGAAAGCAGGTGAAACCTATCGATTCAGTGTGTGGGCCCGCATCCCCGACGGAAAAGAAGCAGGAAAGATACGGGTGGAGCTGATAAACCCCAAGTCGATGGACGAACGTCAGGGATTGGCTTCCCAAGAAATCACCATCGACAAACAGCAATGGACCAAGTATCAAGTAGAGCTGACTCCCACCGCCACCGAGCCTAAAGCCCGTCTGCGCATCTTCCTATTGGGCGATATGTCTGTAGATGTGGAGCATGTCTCCCTTTTCCCCGTGGATACGTGGCAGGGACATGAGAACGGGTTGCGGAAGGATTTGGCACAAGCACTGTACGACCTGCATCCCGGAATCTTCCGTTTCCCTGGTGGCTGTATCGTAGAGGGAACCGATCTTGATACCCGTTATAATTGGAAGAATTCAGTGGGGCCAGTAGAAAACCGTCCGTTGAACCAAAACCGTTGGCAATATACTTTCGACTATAAGTTCTTCCCCGATTATTATCAGAGCTATGGCCTTGGCTTCTATGAATACTTCTTGCTCTCAGAAGAGATAGGTGCTGAGCCTCTGCCAGTTATCAGCGTGGGTTTAGCTTGTCAGTTCCAGAATGATGATGAAAGCGCCCATGTGCCTGTGGCAGAGCTTGATCCTTACATCCAAGACGCTCTGGATCTCATCGAGTTTGCCAATGGTGGTACCGATACTAAGTGGGGTAGGGTACGTGCTGATATGGGGCACCCAGAACCCTTCCACATGAAGTTCCTTGCCATAGGCAATGAGCAGTGGGGAGAAACTTATCCGCAGCATCTGGAACCCTTTGTGAAGGCCATTCGCAAGCAGCATCCGGAAATCAAACTGGTGGGCAGTGCTGGTCCTAACTCCGAAGGCGAACAGTTCGACTACCTGTGGCCTGAGATGAAGCGTTTAGGAGCAGACTTGGTAGATGAACATTTCTACCGCAATGAAAAGTGGTTCCTCAGCCAGGGAGCCCGTTATGACAACTACGATCGTAAGGGACCGAAGGTTTTTGCCGGAGAATATGCCTGCCATGGTACAGGAAAGAAGTGGAACCACTACTACGCCTCACTCCTCGAAGCTGCCTTCATGACGGGATTGGAGCGCAATGCCGATGTGGTGCACATGGCTACCTATGCACCGCTCTTCGCCCATGTAGAAGGGTGGCAGTGGCGTCCAGACCTCATTTGGTTTGACAATCTGGAGTGTGTACGTACAGTGAGCTATTATGTACAGCAACTCTATGGCACCCATAAGGGTACCAATGCGCTGAAGCTCACTATGAATGGGAAAAATGTTACTGGAGCTGAGGGTCAGAATGGCCTTTTTGCAAGTGCAGTGTATGATGCCCAGAATGGCTCCTACATTGTGAAGGTTGCTAATACATCCGACCACTACCAGAGCATAGATGTTCAGTTCGCTGGCATGAAGAAAGGCACATCTCTCACATCAGGAAGTCGCATTCTGCTTACCTCACCTGATATGGATGCCGAGAACACCATCGAGCAACCCGCGCTTATCGTGCCACAAGAGCAGACCATTCGTGTCAGCGGACAGTCGCTTTCTGCCGATCTGCCGCCATACAGCTTCGCAGTTTTTCAAGTAAAATGAATACAAATGTCAGATAGCATACCGATTGGATATATTAAAGATGGCCAGCCATAACGTTATGGCTGGCCATCTTATTCAATACCTTAGCAATATAAATATGCTATCGGCCATCAAGGAAAGACTTCACGTTGCTATAGGCCGTCTCCAAATCCTTCAGCATCTGCTTGGAACCAAAGATTTCGATGGTGTACCATCCATCATAGCCCCGATCCTCCATCTTCTGTAGCACAGTCTCAATCTTAGAGCACCCCGTCCCTGCAGGTACTGGAGTCATGTCATCCAGGCTCGCACGGTCTTTCACGTGCACGTGGCGCACCCTGCCTTTCAGTGTCTCAAATGCTTCCACTGGATCCTCACCAGCGAAAGTGAAGTTGCCAATGTCGAATGCTACACCTAAGCTCTTTGAACGGCTCAGAAGGTCCTGCAGTCGTTCGGTGCCATAACATAGAGAGGCCTTGTTGTCAAAACTCTCAACCACTAAATCAATTCCTTCCGCTTGGCAACGAGCAGCGAAATCAGCTACGTGCTGTCGTATAGTCTCAGCATCCTCTGGAGTAGCATTCTGTGGCAGCGTATTGGGTACCAGCATGAGGTGAGGGTAACCGTGTCGTTTCACAAAGTTGATGCCAGCTTCTTCCAAATCGCCCCATCCTGCACGGAAAAAACCTCGCGCGGAGTTGGTATCGATAGTATCCACATGCTCAGCGCCCAGATAATTGATGTGGACTATGGCGCATGAGTGCCCAAAGCCCAGATTGTCGAGTATGGGGATTACATTCTCTTGATAAGGATAGACATCGGCACCAGCATAGCCCATTTCCCTCAGCTTTATGGCAGCCTCAGTGAAGGATATGTTCTCTTGTTGGGCAATGGTGTTGATGTGCACTGCAAAAACAGAAATCTTTTTCTCTTCTACATGCTCCTGTCCTGTACAGGAGAGCAGCGTGAGAAATGCGGTGATGAGTAGTGGAATCATTCTCATAATTTCCAGGTTTTTATGTTGATGAATAAAGTTAGTTTTCACATGCTTGCAGCGCTGAAAGAGAGTGGCAGCAAGTCTTCTACGCAGCAGATCTCTATTACCCCTTCCTCTCCATACAGTAAGGTGCGGAGAGGATGTTTGCTGCGTTCTTGCGTCTCCAGCATCACCTGTCGACAGGCGCCACATGGTGCCGTTGCATGTGTGGTAAATGCTCCTTTTTCATTGCGTGCTGCGATAGCGAGTGTTTTAACGCCAACTTCCGGAAAGGTTGAGTTGGCGTAGAAGAGAGTAGTACGCTCTGCGCATGTGCCGCTGGGATAAGCTGCGTTCTCCTGATTGGAACCGCAGATTACTTCTTCATTGTCCAATAGCGCTGCTGCGCCTACACTAAAGTGTGAATAGGGAGCATAGCTATGGTATGAGGCTTTCTTGGCAGCTTCAATGAGTTTTTGGTCCTCTGCACTTAGTTCGTCGTAAGCATAGAGTCGAAAAGATATTTCAGGTCTAATCTCTTTCATGATATTAAATGTGTAGATTCTTGAAGCAAAGATACGAAAGAGATTGGATTTTTGCTATATTTGCACCAGAAAGTTGAAAAAATAATGATTGAAATGAAAAAACATAAATTCATAGCCGTGCTGGTCACTTTATTATTGTTTAGCCTCCAAGCATCAGCACAGCGTCGCAACACTGCTTACAATAATTACATCCGAGATTATGCCGACTTGGCAGTTGATCAGATGAAACGCTATAAGATTCCTGCCAGTATCACGCTTTCACAGGGCCTTTTGGAAAGTGGGGCAGGGCAGAGTACCTTGGCACGAAGGAGTAATAACCACTTTGGCATCAAATGTGGCAACAACTGGACGGGACGCTCCGTACGTGCCAACGACGACTTGCCCAATGAGTGCTTTCGCGCCTATAGCAATGTGAAAGACTCCTACGAAGACCACTCTAAGTTTCTCACACAGAACCGCCGCTACGCCTCTCTCTTCGACTTAAAGCAGACCGACTATCGTGGTTGGGCACAAGGTTTGAAGAAAGCTGGCTATGCTACCGATAAGTCGTATGCTACCAAGCTCATCTCCATTATAGAGGACTATGAGCTTTATAAATATGACACTAAGTCCATGAGCAAGAAGGAAGAGCGTCGATGGCAGAAACAACTCAAAAAGAAACCTTGGTTGGCCAATCCGCATGATGTCTATATAGCCAACGACATCGCCTATGTTATCGCACGTGACGGTGATACCTTCGCCCTACTCAGTGGTGAATTTGGCATCAGCAAGAGTAAACTCGTCAAATACAACGAACTAGAGAAGAGCTATACCCTTATGGATGGAGATATCATTTACCTGAATAAGAAAAATAAAAAGTCCCTCTCCAATACCATCTATCATGTGGTGCGTGACGGTGACTCTATGCACTCCATCTCTCAGATTTACGGTATTCAGCTTAAGAGCCTCTATAAACTCAATCGCATCAAGGCCGACTATGTGCCAGAGGTGGGTGGGCGTATTTACTTGAAGTAATGCCAATAACCAAATAAGAAAACTATGGAATATGTAAAACTCGGAAATTCAGACCTCCGTGTGTCACGCATCTGTCTGGGCTTTGGCGATGCCACCATCGGACAGCATTCTTCTGAAGACGACATCCACTATCTGGAAGAACCCTATGTGCCTCACAACCTCTCTGGCGTGATGGCCGTCAACAAACCTGTTATGGGCGAAGAGCCCGTATGGGTAAAAGCCAGCAAGAATGTGTAGAGTATCTAAGAAGATCCTTTTCCTTCATGGCTTCTTTGCAAGTGGACAATGTGAACCAGCCGTAGCTTTACGCGATTCTTTCATCGGACGTGCAGAAGTACTTACGCCAGATCTTCCCATGCATCCGAAAGAATCCATCAGCTTTATACGAGAGCTGATTGGTCGCGAAAAGCCTAACCTTCTGGTGGGCAATAGTTGCGGAGCGTTCTATGCTCAGATGTTAGCACCCGTTGTAGGTATACCAGCCTTGCTTGGAAATCCTCACTTCCAGATGACTGCATTCCTGAAACAGCGCATTGGACAGCATCAGTATAAATCGCCACGGAAAGACAAGAATCAAAACTTTGTCATCGATGAGGCCTTGATAGATGAATTCGCGGAGGTGGAGGCACAACAGTTTCTCAATTGTAATCCTATCTATCAGGATCGCATCTGGGGCTTATTTGGCGATCAAGACACTTTGGCACACTTTGAACCGCTCTTCTTAGAGCACTATAGCAAGTCGTTCCACTTTCCTGGAGGCCATACTCCTACGGCAGAAGAAGTTCGCACGTGGTATGTGCCGTTGGTAGAAAAATTGCTGATGCTGTATACTTAGTCATCAGATGTCTAATTTGTTCCATGTAATAAATCTAACTAAGAAAATATTTTTGCTAGTTAGAAAAAACTATTATGGTCTTTTTATGTTAAACCATGCATGTAGCGGTAACTTTTATTCCAAAAAAGCAATGCAAAAGACTTAGTATTGAACAATTTTCTGTAATTTTGCAACAGGAAAAACGAAATTTCACTATTTTACAGAGATTATTATGAGAAAAGCAATGAAATTCTTGATGGTCGCAGTCGTGACCATGACTATTCAGGCTTGTTCACAGCAGAGGGCAGAGATGACTCTGCAGGTGAATACGAAAGCCGGTGTAGTAGAGGGCATCGCCGAAGACGGTGTGAAGAAGTTCCTCGGTGTACAGTTCGCTGCCGCGCCTGTGGGCGACCTGCGTTGGCAGGCTCCACAGCCAGTTCCAGCATGGGAGGGCGTACGTGATGCAAAGACTTTCGGCAATGATCCGATGCAGCCAAACATCTTCGGTGACATGAGTTTCCGTGGTGCAAGCCGCAGTGAGGACTGTCTGTATCTGAACATCTGGACGCCTGCTACGTATGTGGACGAAGGTCTGCCAGTGTTGATTTATTTTAATGGTGGTGGTCTGATGGCAGGTAGTGGTAGCGAGCCTCGTTACGACGGAACTGCTATTGCTCAGCTGGGCGTGATCGGCGTGACAGCCAACTATCGTGAGGGTATCTTCGGATTCTTTGCTCATCCAGATCTGACTGCTGAGGCTTCATACAAGGGTAGTGGTAACTATGGTTTCCTGGATCAGGTAGCTGCCATTCAGTGGGTTAAAGACAACATTGCTGCCTTCGGTGGCGATCCTAACCGTATTAATATCGTTGGAGAGAGTGCAGGCTCATTCTCTACTTCTCTACTGATGTGCTCTCCGTTGTCCAAGGGCAATCTTGCTGGTGTAATGGGTTCTAGTGGCGCAGAGGTGTTGCCTTATGGCGCTGTTGCTCAGGCGGATGCAGATGCTGCAGGTAAGCAGCTGCTGGAGAGCAAGGGCTTGATGAGCGTGGCTGATGCCCGCGCACTGAGTGCAGACTCTTTGCAGGCATTGTTCCCTCCTCGCAGCATGGCTAATGTGGTGCTTGACGGCTACTTCATGAAGGAGAGTGCCGACGATGTGTTCAAGAAGGGCGAGCAGGCTCAGGTGCCTCTGCTGGTGGGTTGGAACTCTCAGGAGAGTTCTCCCGCATCTGCGCTGCGTGGTCAGGATCAGACTCTGGCCAACTATAAGAAGGCTATGACTGCAACCTTTGGTGATATGACGGATGAGATTTTCGAGGCTTACGGCCTGCAGACTGATGACGACCTCTTTAGTATGAAGAGCCTGAACTTGGCTGGTGACCTCTTCACAGGTTTCCCAACATGGAAGTGGGCAGACTATCATGCAAAAACTTCTCAGCAGCCAGTCTATCGCTATAAGTACATGCATCCACGTCCACAGGTGTCTGCTAAGATGGGTAACATGGTTGGTGCCTTGGCAGGTGGTGTGCGCGAGATGACAGATGAGGAGAAAAAGGCTCTTGACGAGCGTCCTAAATTCCCTGCTGGTGCTGTGCACTCTGCAGACATTGAATATGCTATGGGTAATCTGGCCACCAATGAGTATTATGATTGGCAGGAAGAGGATTATGCTATTTCTAAGTTGTTCTTGACTTACTATGCTAACTTCTGCAAGTATGGTAATCCGAACGGTGAAGGCTTGCCTACATGGACTCCAATCAATGGTCAGGATGTAGCTCCAGTGATGTACATCGACGTGAATAGTGCCGAGAAAGCTGATGCTGCTATGGAGAATGCTTACCGCACATTGGAGAAGTTTTATTTAAGTAGATAAGGCATGTAGAAACACTATACTTATTAAAAAGTTTGGAGCCTGCAAACGTTTAGTTTGCAGGCTCTATTTGTTTGGCTTTTGGGCTCTATTCATCTGGTTTGTAAGTTCTATACTATTATATATTAAAGAATCTTGCTGCATCCCATCATTTGGAAGAAGTCTTGCAGCTTCTGGGCATGGTGGCCTTCAATAAGAATATGGTGATTGCCGATAGGGTGGTGCAGGAAATAATCCACTGGATGCTGGAGTTTAAGGCGAAGCTGTGTGCGACACATGTTGGGATGATCGGTATTCTCCAGCAGCATGCCGTCAGATGCGAAGAAGGTGTCTAGGCATTCACCTCCGCACTTCAACAACGTGATGGGACCTTCTGGGAGAATGCCTTGTATGCCAATGCCCTTCCCGGATTCAAAATGGCTGCGAAGCATGTATCTACGGGTTTGCTTAAGGCCAATGGTGCAGTGAGAGATAAGTAATTCGTTTTGCATTGTGTCTATGGTTGATGGATTTGCCATGAAGGCATCATGACCCGTCAGCGTCTTGGCGAGCAGCATAGTAAATACGGCTTGAAGATCGCCCTCGCAACCAGCGATGATGCCTTCATCGTTGAGAAGTGCAAGAGCCAGGCAGCCAGTAGTACCAGTGCGTTCTATCAAACTGAAGCAACTGAGCGTAAGAGCATCGAGCTGTTCTTCTGTGACTATGCGCTTCAAAGCGTGGTAGATTCGTAGGGCATCGTTTACATCATGCTGCGTCCCTTCTCGGAAACCAGATGCGTTTTGGATGAGTCGCTCTGCTTCAGATGTATAATCATCGGCTTGGGTGGAGTGATAGTAATCTATCAGATGTTCTAATGAGATGTCCACATAACACACTCCCCAGCGTTGTTTTGCGAGGAAATAATCCACATCGCTGGCAATGAGCCAAGAGGAGGGGGCTCCAATTACACCAATGCGCTTGCCCCTTAATGCACGTAGAGACTGGGTGTCTACGGCATATTGCTTGATGCGGCAAATGATGGTTTCCATGTCGCCATGCAGTATTTCGCTTTTCTGACCGCTCTGTCGGATCCATGCAGAGATTTCGAGTGAGGCAGCAAGTGAATTAGCTTGTCCATCAGCCAGCAGAAGATAGGGGCGTGGAAGTTTCTCAAAACACTGTTGATAAAGTCGTTCAGTACCACCGCTTGCAATGAATGGAATGCATACGGCATCACTTGCCATACGGTCAATATCTTGATAATTAAGAAGTGTAACGTCGAAGTAGCGTTCAAGTGCAGATAGCATCTCCTGATGTGTGATGCGCATCTTGGATGGGGTCATGAAGCTGGAAGCGAAAGTGATGAGCGTGATTTTCATAGTATTCTATGTGCATTGGTTAATCATAATACAAATATAGTGATTCTTTCATTAAAAGCGATGGTTTTTTTGTAAAAGAAATAAAATGTGTATTTTTGTGTGCAAATAGTGAAGGTGTATATGAATCTACCACTTTATCTGGCAAGGAATATCTATAGCGGCGATGATACAGAGAAACAGATGTCGCGTCCTGCAGTGCTAATCTCCACACTCGGTGTGGCGGTTGGATTGGCTGTTATGCTTATTTCTGTGTCAGTTATAGTGGGTTTTAAGCAGCAAGTAAGGGACAAGATTGTGGGCTTCACAGGACATTTGGTGGTGTGTGAACCCACTTCCGTGAATAGCTATGA
The DNA here is from genome assembly GCA_937891085.1 of uncultured Prevotellaceae bacterium. GTDB lineage: Bacteria > Bacteroidota > Bacteroidia > Bacteroidales > Bacteroidaceae > Bacteroides. The sequence goes on from CALAEY010000054.1 coordinate 45,606, forward strand.
CACTCAGCCGATAAGGGTGACAGATGAACTGACTGCTAACCTCTCTGATTTCTCTTCAGTGAAGCATTATCAGCGTTATACAGTAAAACCGGGCATGATTAAAACCGATCTGGCCTTTCAAGGCATGGTGCTGAAGGGAGTGGGGCCAGAGTTTGATCGTAGCTTCTTCCGAGAGTGTTTGGTGGATGGGGAATTTCCGCAGTTCAGCGACTCTGTATCTACGAATAAGGTGGTGATTTCTAAAGCATTGGCAACAAAGATGAATCTGAAACTTGGTGACAAGATTGATACCTATTTCGTTCAGGATAATGTTCGTGCAAGGCGTCTGCAAATTGTGGGCATCTATCAGACTTATTTTTCCGAGTTCGATAATATGTTCCTTTTCACGGATCTTTGTATGGTGAACCGTTTGAATCGGTGGGAGGATGATCAGGTAAGTGGATTGGAGATTCAGCTGCGCAACTATGATCAGTTGGAGCAGGCATCTTTTGATATCGGTTCTTACTTATATAATAAGGTGGATGCCTATGGACATGAGTATTGTGCGTTGAATGTGGAGCAGCAGAATCCAGCTGTATTCGCTTGGCTTGATGTACTGAACGTGAATATTTGGGTGATTCTGGCATTGATGATTGGCATCGCTGGTTTCACGATGATCTCTGGATTGCTTATTATTATTATTGAACGAACGGCTCTCATTGGTACTCTGAAGTCGTTTGGTGCAGATAATGGTCAGATACGTCGGGTGTTCCTTTGGCTTTCTGTCTTTCTCATTGGAAAGGGTATGCTGTGGGGTAATCTTATCGGACTCACTTTCTACTTCCTACAAAGTTGGTTCGGTCTTATCCCTCTGCCAGATCCAGAAACGTACTATATGGATACAGTGCCAGTATCGTTGAGCGTTTGGCACTTCATCCTGCTTAATGCGGGCACTCTCATTATCTCGGTACTAATGCTTATAGGGCCTTCTTACATTATCGCCAAAGTGAATCCCGCTGCCTCTATGCGCTACGAATAGGATTATCTTCTGCGATACTCGCTTTTATCACTGAAAAGATAGACCAGTTTCCAGCGAAGCGACTGCAATGGTTGCACGAAGTCGAGTAAGGGTAGGGTCGTGTAGTAGCGGTAGCGTTCTCCGAGTATACCTGCCGACTGGTTGACGATGATATTTAAGCTGATGAAGCGGATGATTATACACAGAGAGGCAACGATAATGGGTAATAGGTTCTGCGTTAGGCATCCCCAAACGATGGCTGCGATGACGGTTAGGAAGAACAGAAAGCGGGTGAGGGTCTCAAAGCCCATTAGGTGTCTGTGAATGCCACGGAAATGGCGGGATGTGGATTCGTATCCAAGACGCTCTTCTTTCCAGAATTTCTTGAGCTTCAACGGTTTCATAGACACAGCTGCATCGGCAGATGTCTCCACACGGGTATTCTTGCGGTTAGCAACCTGGTTGATGAATAGGTCGTCATGTCCGTGAAGTAAGTCCAGGTGTTTGCCGAATCCTTTATTCTGGACGTATAGTTCTTTCTTATAGGCCATATTTCGACCAGTAGCCATGTATGGTAGATGAAGGAGGCCCATGCAGAGGTATCGCAGACTTCGGAAAAAGTTATCGAAACTTCTGGTACGCTGCTTCCAATCTTTCTCTTTATGAAAGTAGCTGTATCCAAGCACTATCTGTGTGCCAGATGTGACATTTCGTGCCATCAATCTCAGCCATAGTGGACTAGCAGGCTTGCAGAATGACTCAGTAAATACCAGCCACTCGTATTTGCTTGCTCGTATGCCAAGGCTGATGGCGAGTTTCTTACGACTTATCCACTTAGATGAATCGGGTAGATAGCTGTGATAGAGCTGCGGGTATTGATGCTCGATACGCTTCAGGTAATCAACGCTCTCGCTGACTTTCTCATCAGTGATGACGATAACCTCAAACTGTGGATAGTCTTGCTCCAAGATGGCTGGTAGGTTTTCTTGTAGTTCTTCAGCGGTGCCGTTGTGATAAAGGATGACGGAGAGCGGTGGTCGGTCTTCGCTGTAGGAAATCTTTCCTTTAGATGCCTTTCGTGTATTTCTTACGACACTTATATATATAATAAGGTGGAAGAGTATTTGGATGCAAAAAAGGATGCCTGTGGCAATTAGAAGCGCATTTGCGAAAGGGTTTGATATAGATAGTTCCATGTGATTCGTTTTCTTTTGTATGCAAAGATACTGCAAATTTCTTTTGTTTGTGCATATATGTGTAGTTAGTTATTTTTTTTTCTTTGTTATCCGTTGATAATTATGTGGTGTTTCTTTTCCGGTTTAATTTTGTTGAAAAAAAGAGCTCGAAAAGTTTTGCGGTCTGGAAAAACTGCGCTACCTTTGCACCCGCTTTCCCGGAGGGGATGCGGATGTCCGGCTCGTTCCGGCACGAGTGAGAATTCCTGAAATTTTTTCCCCCTAAAATTTGGAGGATATCCGGAAAATTCACTACCTTTGTATCCGCTTTCCGCCTGTCGCGGAAGCACGATCGTACAATGATAAGATTGCAATGAACAAAACTGAGTAGTACAAGAAGCAGCTGCGCAGCTCCTCTTTCT
>CALAEY010000055.1 GCA_937891085.1 uncultured Prevotellaceae bacterium
GCCGTTGGAGACCTCTATTGTTCTGTTAAGTCCTGAGATTATTCCCTGGCTCATGGAGAACTTGAACTGCAGGCCCAGAGGATTCCCGAACGCCGCAGCATAGGATCCCACCTTAAGCTCGTCTGAATCTCCGAGCTCCGCTGCCACAAGGTTATCAGCATCGATCTTTACGATTGCAAGATCGAGAGTGGAATCGTTCCAAAGCACCGTGCCGTCTATCTCGCGGCCGTCATAAAGGTGAATGGTTACTGTTTTATAATCGCCGTCGTTTATTACGTGAGAGTTCGTGAGTATATATCCGGCCTCATCTACTATAAAGCCTGTTCCCTGCGCCTCGACCTCGGTTGATCCGCTGCCTCCTCCGAAGAAGTACCAGTATCCGCTGCTGATCGCCTTTTCGTAGACCGTATCGATCCCGACAACAGAGACCATCACCTTTTCGGCTATCTTTTCGCCGACATTGGGATCCGCAGCAAGCACGGCGCTGGCGTCAGAAGATGTTCCGCTTTGCGTGTCCGGCTGCGAAGGCTCGGGTATATATACTATGTTCTGATTGCTCTGTGTGTTCTGGTTGCTCTGCGTATTTTCAAGCTGGGCTGCAGTCTGGGCCGCTGTTCTTTGCGCGTAGCCCGATGCCATGATGCCGCCGCCGAACCCGCAGCCAAGCGCCAGGACCGCCGCAACCGCTACTATGGCAAGACAATGAGAAACGCAGTTCGCAAGTTACGTGCTACAACAGATAAGGAAGCAGCAGTGGCTCAGTATCCTGCTGTAACTAAGTTGCTGGATAAGCTGGCTAAGAAGAACATCATCCACCAGAACAAGGCCAACAACTTGAAGTCTAAGCTTGCGCTCTACATCAACAAGCTGGGTTAACTAACTACGTTACCTCCTATTTAAGTTTATAAATTCAGGCTGAACTCCTTCATGGGGTTCGGTCTTTTCTGTTTTGGGAGTCCAGCAGGTCTTAAAACATGCTAAAAAAGTAGGGAAACGCATCATTTTATGCTGCGTTTCTGGCAAGAGTTCCAAAGATTTTTCGTATCTTTGTAAACTTAATTATCGAAGCAATGACTGAAGAAGAAAAGATTATCGGAGAACAGGATTATACCGCCCATAACATCCAGGTTTTGGAGGGTTTGGAGGCTGTGCGTAAACGTCCTGCCATGTATATCGGCGACATCAGTGCCAATGGTCTGCACCACTTGGTAAATGAGGTGGTGGACAACTCTATCGACGAGGCACTGGCTGGTTTCTGTGACAAAATAGAAGTGACAATCAACGAAGACAACTCGATTACCGTTCAAGACAACGGCCGTGGTATCCCTGTGGATATGCACGAGAAGGAGCATAAGTCGGCCCTCGAGGTGGTGATGACGGTGCTGCATGCCGGAGGTAAGTTTGACAAAGGTTCTTACAAGGTGTCTGGCGGTCTGCATGGCGTGGGTGTGTCTTGCGTGAACGGCCTTTCGAAGCACATGACCACTCAGGTTTTCCGTGGCGGACATATCTACCAACAAGAATATGAGATAGGCAAGCCGCTCTATGACGTGAAGATCATAGGCGACTGCGACGAGGCATTCACAGGTACACGACAGCAGTTCTGGCCAGATGACACTATCTTCACAGAGACCGTATATGAATATGAGCGTCTGGCAAAGCGTATGCGTGAGCTGGCATTCCTGAATGCGGGCATCACCATCACGCTGACCGATCGCCGTGAGGTAAATGAGGAGGATGGCAGCTTCAAGCAAGACGTATTCTACTCCAAAGATGGTCTGAGGGAGTTCGTGCGCTACGTGGATGCCAACCGTGAGCACCTGTTCAACGACGTGATCTACATCACTACAGAGAAGCAGGGCACGCCTATCGATGTGGCCATCATGTATAACACGGGCTACAACGAGAACATCCATTCTTACGTAAACAACATCAACACCATAGAGGGTGGTAAGCACTTGGAGGGCTTCCGCCGTGCCTTGACGCGCACACTGAAAAAGTACGCCGAGGACAACAAGCTGCTGGAGAAGGCAAAGGTGGAGATAGCTGGTGACGACTTCCGTGAGGGTCTGACGGCTGTAATCTCCATCAAGGTGGCTGAGCCTCAGTTTGAGGGACAGACCAAGACGAAGCTGGGCAACAGCGAGGTGATGGGTGCTGTGGACAGTGCCGTAGGTGAGGCGCTGAGCAACTTCCTGGAGGAGCATCCTAAGGAGGCTAAGCTCATCGTAGAGAAGGTGGTGCTGGCTGCACAGGCGCGTATCGCTGCCCGTAAGGCCCGTGAGACCGTGCAGCGCAAGTCGCCTATGAGCGGTGGCGGTCTGCCTGGCAAACTGGCCGACTGCTCCAGCAAGGATCCTGATGAGTGTGAGCTCTTCCTCGTGGAGGGTGACTCTGCAGGTGGTAGTGCCAAGCAGGGACGCAACCGTCTGTTTCAGGCTATCCTGCCTCTGCGCGGAAAGATCTTGAACGTGGAGAAGGCCATGTGGCACAAGGCATTCGAGAGTGATGAGGTGAACAACATCATTCAGGCACTGGGCATCCGCTTCGGTGTAGATGGCGAGGATACCAAGAAGGCCAACATCGACAAGCTGCGCTACAAGAAGATCATCGTGATGACCGATGCCGATGTCGATGGTTCGCACATCGACACGCTGGTGATGACGCTCTTCTTCCGCTACTTCCCTGAGATCATAGAGAAGGGTTACCTCTATCTGGCCACTCCTCCACTCTACCTCTGCACAAAGGGTAAGAACAAGGAGTATTGCTGGACCGACCAGCAGCGCCAGATGTTCATCGATACGTATGGAGGTGGCTCTGAGGGTAGCATCCACACACAGCGCTACAAAGGTCTGGGTGAGATGAACCCTGAGCAGCTCTGGGAGACTACCATGAATCCTGAGAACCGTATGCTGAAGCAGGTACACATGACCAATGCAGCTGATGCCGACTGGACATTCTCCATGCTGATGGGTGAGGACGTGGGTCCAAGACGTGAGTTCATAGAGAAGAATGCTACCTACGCCAATATCGACGCATAGCATTCAAAGAAGAAAGCACTTCGCATCTTACATATAACGAAGGAAAAGCCCTGGTGAACGTAGGAAAATCCTACTGCCAGGGCTTTAATTTTGCACTTTCGTGAGCTTTACTTAATATAACCTCTTCGTTTCAGCTCTTCTACAGCCTCTACGAGTTCCTGGTACCACGCTTCGCCAAACTTGCGAATCAGTGGCTCCTTAAGGAACTCATACACGCGTACATTCTCTTTCTGACCTAAGAGCAGGGCCGCCTTGCAGATGTTCCAGCGGTCGTAATTCAGCGCCTCCATATCACCCACACGCTTCACCCTAATGGGATAGAGGTGGCAGGAAATAGGCTTATAAAAGCCAATCTTGCCTTCGCGACAGGCCTTCTCGATGGTGCAGAAGCAGCAACCTTTCTCATCGTAGCAGGTGAAGACGCAGTCCTTGCCATTCACGATGGAGGTGACCAACTGCCCTTCTGGGTCGGTGTAAGCCACGCCTTGCTTTTTGATGACCTTGCGTGCCTGCAGATCCAGACTGTCCCATATTACGGGCAGCACCTCCTCGATCTCCAGCACCTCATCTAATTCTAAGGGTGCCCCCGCATCGCCCTCGATGCAGCAGGCACCCATACATTCGTTTAAGTCGCAGATGAAACGCTCTGTCAGCACTTCATCGCTAATCAGCACGTCTCCTATCTGATACATTACTTAATCAAGTCGTTACCCGTCATGTCTGCAGGCTGTGGCATGCCCATGATGTGCAGGATAGACGGAGCTACGTCTGCCAGCACGCCATCTACCACCTTAGCGTCCTTATTCTCCGTCACATAGACGAATGGTACAGGATTCAGAGAGTGTGCTGTATTTGGCGTACCATCTTCATTCAGCGCATGGTCGGCATTTCCATGATCGGCAATGATGATCACCTCATAATCGTTAGCCTTAGCAGCCTCAACGGTAGCATTCACGCAGTTGTCAATAGCCACCACAGCCTTCTCGATAGCCTCATACACACCCGTATGGCCCACCATATCACCGTTGGCATAGTTCACTACGATGAAGTCGTACTTCTGGGTGTTGATAGCCTCAACCAACTTATCCTTCACCTCATAGGCGCTCATCTCTGGCTTCAGGTCGTAGGTGGCCACCTTTGGAGAAGGCACCAAGATGCGGTCTTCGCCATCGAACGGAGTCTCACGACCACCGTTGAAGAAGAAGGTAACGTGTGCGTATTTCTCTGTCTCTGCAATGTGCAGCTGCTTCTTGCCGTTCTTTGAGAGGTACTCACCCAGCGTATCGGCTACGTTCTCCTTGTCGAAGAGGATGTGCACGCCCTTGAATGAGGCATCGTATGGAGTCATGCAGTAATATTGCAGACCAGGGATGGTGTGCATGCCTTGCTCTGGCATATCCTGCTGCGTCAGTGCGATGGTGATTTCCTTGGCACGGTCGTTACGGTAGTTGAAGAAGATAAACACATCGCCTTCTTTCACACGACCATCCACTGTGCTGTTTACAATAGGCTTGATGAACTCGTCTGTCACGCCCTCATCGTAGCTCTCCTGCATGGCTTGCACCATGTTGTCGCTCAGCTTGCCAGTGCCGTTTACGAGCTGGTCGTAACCCACCTTCACGCGTTCCCAACGCTTATCGCGGTCCATCGTGTAGAAGCGGCCGATGATAGAAGCCACCACACCAGCACTCTTCTTGCAATGCTCTTCTACTTCAGCGATAAAGCCCTTACCGCTGCGAGGATCAGTGTCTCGACCGTCCATCAAGCAGTGGATAAAGGTACGGTCTTCCAAACCGTATTCCTTAGCGATGTCGCACAGTTTGAACAGATGCTCCAGAGAGCTATGTACGCCACCGTTGGAGGTCAGACCCATGATATGCAGGCCTACGCCATGCTCCTTAGCATACGTATAGGCAGAGATGATCTCCTTATTATTAAGGATGCTGCCGTCTTTGCAGGCACGGTTGATCTTCACCAGATCCTGATACACAATGCGTCCGGCACCGATATTGAGGTGACCCACCTCAGAATTACCCATCTGTCCATCGGGCAGACCTACGTTCTCACCGCTGGCGCGGAGCTGAGAATTAGGATACGTGGAGGTGAGGTAGTCCCAATAAGGAGTAGGAGTACAGAAGATCACATCGTCTTTCTGATGGTCGCCAATGCCCCAACCATCGAGAATCATTAAAAGCGCTTTCTTTGCCATAATATTTTCTTTATTATTTGTACGTACATATTTGGTTACAAAATTACTACAAAACGTAGTATTTTGCAATGTTACAAGTTATTTCTTTTTTCTTTCTTGATTTCTTTCTTATAAAGTTACTTGTTCATTTCTTTCCCACGGGGGGAAAGAAACGAACCAAAGAAAGCCCGCCGTCTGCACATCTTCCGCTAAAAATCACTCACGTTTTCCTAAAGCGCGAAAA
>CALAEY010000056.1 GCA_937891085.1 uncultured Prevotellaceae bacterium
CCAGAGATGCCATGAAATGGGTGTCTCGCAATTAAATATTTTCGAATGAAAAAGACACTCTTAGTATTGACAGCCTTATGCTTCTTCATCGGAGCACAGGCACAGAAGACTTTCAAGCTCAGTTCTCCTGATGGGAAGCTGACGACAACCATCAGCGTGGGTAATGAACTGACGTATGACATCACACTGAATGGTCAGCAAGTATTGGCTCCTTCCGCTTTGTCAATGAAACTCACTACTGGCGAAGTTTGGGGCGAAAAGCCACGCTTGGCAAGCAACAAGAAGGCGGTGATCAATCGCAGCATCTCTTCACCTTTCTATCGTGAAACTTCGCTGCAGGAGCAGGCCAATGTGCTGACGCTCAACTTCAAGGGCAACTGGAGCGTGGAGTTCCGCGCCTACAACGATGGTATTGCCTATCGCTTTGCCTCTACGAAGAAGGGAACCTACAACATCGAGAGCGAGGGTGTGAACTATGTGTTCCCACAGGATTTCACAGCTACTGTGCCTTATGTGAATGCGGGCAAGGACGGCGATTGGGCATCACAGTTTGCCAACTCGTTTGAGAACATCTATACGGAGGCTAAGATTAGCGAGCTGAATCAGGGACACCTGTCGTTCTTGCCTCTGATCGTCGATGCCCAAGTAGCTAAAGTCTGCATCACTGAGGCCAACTTAGAGAATTATCCTGGCCTCTACTTGCGCTCTGATGGCAAGAAACTGGTGGGCATGAATGCGCCTTATCCTAAGCGCATGGAGCAAGGTGGCCACAACCAGTTGGAAATGTTGGTGAAAGAGAGTGAGAACTTCATCGCTAAGATGAATGGGCCTGCTACCTTCCCTTGGCGCATCGCCATCGTTTCTGACGATAAGGGCATCGCTTCTTCTACGCTGAATTACCAACTGGCTGAGCCTTCTCGCGTGGCTGATACGTCTTGGATCAAGCCTGGAAAGGTGGCTTGGGATTGGTGGAATAATTGGAATATCTCTGGTGTGCCTTTCCGCGCTGGTATCAATAACGATACCTATAAATACTACATCGACTTTGCGTCTAAGTATGGCATCGAGTACGTGATTCTGGATGAAGGTTGGGCAGTGAATCTGAAGGCCGACCTTATGCAGGTGGTGCCAGAAATCGATCTCCAAGAACTGGTGAATTATGGCAAGGCGCGTAACGTGGGCATCGTGCTTTGGGCTGGTTATTATGCCTTTGCACGTGATATGGAGAATGTGGTGAAGTACTTTGCAGATATGGGTGTGAAAGGCTTCAAAGTGGACTTCATGAATCGTGATGATCAGATTATGACCAACTTTGTCTATCAAGCTGCTGACCTCTGCGCAAAGTATCACATGTTTGTGGACTTCCACGGCATGTTCAAGCCTGCTGGTCTCAATCGCACCTATCCGAATGTGCTGAATTGCGAGGGTGTGAATGGTTTGGAGCAGCTGAAGTGGAGTCCTAACTCCCACAATATGGTGAAGTATGACACGCAGATTCCGTTCTTGCGCCAAGTGGCTGGTCCTATGGACTATACGCAGGGGGCGATGATCAATGCGACGCGTCGCAACTATCATCCTTCCAATTCAGAGCCAATGAGTCAAGGTACACGCAGCCACCAGTTGGCCCTCTACATGATCTTCGACTCTCCATTCAACATGCTTTGCGACTCTCCAACCAACTATATCCGTGAGGCAGAGAGCACAGAGTTCATCGCCAATGTGCCTACCGTTTGGGATGAAACGCGCATCCTCGATGGCAAGCTTGGGGAGTACATCATCACTGCCCGTCGCAGCGGGAACACGTGGTACATAGGTGGTATCACGGATTGGACGCCACGCGACCTTGAGGTGGATCTCTCCTTCCTCAGTGGCAGCTATAAGGCCGACCTCTTCAAGGATGGCGTGAATGCTGATCGCAAGGCAAGCGACTATGTACGTGAGCAGACTACCTTCAATGGTGGCAAGATGAACATCCACTTGGCACCTGGTGGTGGCTTCGCTTTGAAGCTTACGAAGTAAGATTTTTGTTCAGATAGATACATTTAAGGCAGCTTTCCCACCAAGGAAGGCTGCCTTTTTAGTATGCAAAAGTATCTTAATACCATCAAAAAGCTAACGACTGCAGCCAGAACGCCATGAAGCGGTCGTAAACCTGATAGGTGCTGCCCGACTGGAATACCAATTCTTTGTTTATCAAAGCCTTCAAGGCCGTATTAACGCTGCTTGTACCAGTAAGCTGATAGCGATTGATGAAAGCAGAGGCATTGATGCTATCCACCTTCTTCTCATGGGCAATGGCGCGTAGCAATCTACGTTGGTTCCCAGTGAGCATGCTGTAGATTTGCTGATAACTATCTGTCTCCGAGTGTACTATCTCCGCAATGTACTGGTTTAATATTACTGGCGTGATGGTGGCTACTTGCTGCCCATATAGGCGATTCAATATATATTGCATATACCAAGTGTGCCCCTCCATACGCTCATAAATATCTACAAAAAGAGCTTTCGACAGCGTTTTGCCGCCTTTCTGCATCCACTGCTGGGCAAAATCGTAATAGGTATCCTGTGGCAAAACGCCAAGATTCATCTTCTCCGTGATACGATAGAACGGACGACGGGCAGAGCTGAAAATCTCATTCATCAAGTGCTGCTTACTGCCAGAGAAGATGAAATGCACATGTGGCAAGAACTGGATGTAACTGCGTAGCAGTGCTTCTGTACCCTTCTCTGGATATTCTGTGATTTGCTGAAACTCATCGATAGCGATGAAGCATTCCTTGCCCGATTGTTGCAGATAATCAAAGACTTCCTTGAGTGTATTCTGAGCTTGGGTAGGCTGGAACTCAATGGATGCCTTGGGGCTCCCATCCAGAGGATCAGAAGAGAAAACCAATCGGCAGCTTTTCAAGAATGTAGCAAACGTAGAGAAGGCCTTTTGGCTGAAACTATCCAGCTGTCCCATAATGCTTTGTGCCAATAGTTGCACGAAATCGCTGAGGCAGTTAGTAGAAAAGATGTCAATGTAGAAACAAGCCGTTTCTGGATTCTCTTGCTGGATATGATAAAATGCATTCTTGATAAGCCCCGTCTTTCCCATACGTCGAGGGCTCATCAACGTGACGATTCTACCATTTCGGAGGGCAGAAATCAGCTTCTCAGTCTCTTCCTTACGATCACAGAAGTAGTCTGGATTTACATATCCATACACCAAGAAAGGATTCTCTATCTCTTTCATAATCAACTTATTATTTATTGCGTAATTTGTGCAGCGCAAAATGTGCTGCACAAATTACGCAATAATAATTGAGATATGCAAGAGTTAAGGCAAAAATCCTTTTCTTCTCACGAATTATCGCATTCTTGTATCTTTTATGTATAAAGTGTTTTATTCATACCATCATTCTCAATGGTCACGCTGAAGTTTTTGAGGTTTGCCGTTGCTATCTTCAAACTGTGCTT
>CALAEY010000057.1 GCA_937891085.1 uncultured Prevotellaceae bacterium
ATCCATTTGCACATCTCGATAAATCTTCTTACATTTGATGCCGTTAACCTTAATTGCACCACCATTTTGGAAAAGAAGCGATTTGTATATGGCATCAGCCTCTGGCTGACAGTATTGCTGATGGCTGCCTGTGAGGGCAGCCACCCGCAGGTGGAAGCTGTGCTCCGGCAAGCTGATGCGCTGATGGAAGCGCATCCCGACAGTGCCTTCTCCCTGCTCGACTCGCTGCACTACCGCCAGCCGATGTCCAAGAAGGAGACTGCCCGCTACGCCCTGCTGCTTGCCAAGGCCACGGACAAGACCTACCAATCGCTGATTCCCTGCGACTCATTGCTGAACTTTGCTTTGCGCTACTACCAGAAGCCCAAAGCAGAAAGAGCCACCGCCCTGCTCTATAAAGCATGTCTGGAAGACGAAGTAAACCATGACGAAGATGCCATCACACACCTACAGGACGCACGGCTTATCTTGAAGGACTATCCAGAGGAAGTGGGCACAAGGCGCATCACTTTAGGCTTGCTTGGCGATTTGTATTACCAGCACAAGCATTATGAAGACTGTTTGCCCGTTTATCAAGAAACGTTGGAGCTTTGTGAGACAGATAGGGACAAGGCTATCACTTATCAGGATATTGCTTCTTATTATACAATGACAGAGCACGAAGACTCTGCCCTGCACTATCATCAAGAAGCTTTGAAGCATGCCAAAGTAAATAGTGATTCTTTATTAATTGCTAATGTATACCATGGCATTGCACTTTGTCACAATGTATTTGGACATGTAGATTCAGCCTTGAACTATGAAAACATAGCATTGAAAAACATACCTTATAAGGCATCAAAAGGATGGATCTATTACCAATTGGGGTCATTACTACAAAAATATAATAAACAAGATTATGCATATATTGAGTATTTAGAAAAGGCTGTGCAGGATTCAACTTTCAATGGCCGTTTTCTTGTAAATCGTGTAATAGGTGATTCTGAAACGGAAAGGGGTAATCATGTTAAGGCCAATAAGTATCTTAACATATACATTAATTATATAGACTCCCTTTACACTTCTGAACGATCTGTTGATGTACAGCAACTAATTTATGACTATAATACTCAGTTGAAACTTAAAGATGAACAAGCAAATAATGAACGTAGGCAAAATAGGATAATAATAACAAGCATAATAATAGTCTTTCTATTAACACTGGTTATAACGTATATACATTATAAAAACAAACATATTCTCCAAAAGCAGAAAAATGAACTCTCGCAGCTTGAAATAGAGTTATCAAATAAAAAACAAATTATAGCCGATAATCTGAATGATTTAAAATTACTAAAACAATCAGAAACAGAAAAAGTGTCCCAAATAAAGACACTTAAAGAAAAATCATCTGATTTGGCCTCAGATATAAAAGTCTTGAATTCGATTATTAGAAAGAAAGAACTTGCGGTATTAGAGGCCCAGAAACAGGCCTTGACTCTTTCAAATAACTACTTTAGAAAAACAAAGATATATTCTGATATTGTCGCAAGAAATAAAAAAGTTAAGAATAAGAATATTCTACAAGTCCTAACTCATAAAGAACAGGAACAGCTCCAAGAAGAAGTTTTCGAGATATATTCTGCCTACGTGAATCAACTTAAGGAGAGTTATCCATTGTTGAAAGATGAAGACTTGCTACTATTTTGTCTTGATGCGGCCAAAGTTGATAACCAAGTTATTGCTTTATGCCTTGGAAGCATTGATTTGCACATTGTGTACAATCGGAGGGCTCGTGCAAGAGATAGAATGAAGCCTAAAACAACGGATTGATACATCACATTTTGTATTTATCTTATTTTCAACAATTTACAGAGTGTTATTGATACATTTTTTTCTTGAATTCAGCCTCATTTGTTCATAACTTTGCAATGTTTAACAAATCTAATTGTAATTATTATGAGCAAATTCAAATTTATCATTCTCTTGTTGGCAATTTGTATTTTGCCTTTAAATGTGTTTTCAGCCCCGCAAGATAGGGCTAAAATTGAACTTGTCATTAATATCCCGCAGACTCGTCCTCATGCACCACTGAGATTCCAAGCCTATGTAGAGGAAGTTAATGGAGTGTTACAACTTAGTTTCTTAGGCAATTTCTCTGATGTCAACATCAGCATCACTGATGCAGACGGTTCTGAAGTTTATCAAGAAACTAATGGTACTATTTATGACGGCAAAGTGATTTATATCACTCCTGCCGATGGTTATCCCTACGATGTGACTATCACGTCGTCCTCTATTAATATAATAGGTGTTATCTATCTGGAGTGATTGGTAAGCAGTACTGGGTCTGAAGTTACAACACTTCATGCTCAGCACTATTACTATCAATAATAAACATTAAGTAATTCATTTTTTTTAACTAAGCATCATGAAAAAGACTTTTAAATTATTAGCAAGCCTAATTTTAGGTTTAATGGTAGCTTCCTGCCAAAGCGGTTTGGAAGAAGTTATTGACGAAAGCGCAGTTCAGAATGAACTCGCTACAACTCGTACTGGGGATGAAGATTCAAGAAATGACATGGGAAGTGTCAAAGAACAGTCTAGATCTGTTTTGAACATATCTGGTTATCGGATTATTTCAGGAACCAATCAAGTAACTTATACAGTCACTTCCAGTGACGTAAACGTGTCATCATATTATATTGATTGGGAATATAATACAAGTGTATTGTATGAAACCGCAGGAGGTGACGGTATGGGTAGTACTACTATTACGCTTAAGTTATTGTCATCAACCAATACAAGTGACACACAATTGACCGTCCATCTCAAAAGCTCATCTACTGGCTCAATTTTATATAGTACAACAATAACTATAGGCTGTAATGGTCCAGTCGCAGGAACATCCAGTGTCCGTATTGAACGTGCTTCTGACGGCTTAGAGGTTTATCCGTCAAATCCAAGTGTAGGCTTACGACCAAATACTTATTATTATGGTTATCTTACAAACACAATGGCACCCAACATGACGCTGAATTGGGATTTTGATCACGCTACGGTTATCTACAATTTTGGGAACTATGCCTATTTCCTAACAGATGACTATGGATGGACATCACTGACTGTTAGCGGAAAGATGGCTGATTCTTCTGTTTATAAGCATCTGCTTAGTACCATCATCTATGAGGGATATGACAATCTCTATGGAGGAGGAGACCAAGAAGAGGGTGAAGAGGAGAGTGAAGACAAATAATGATTGCGGGTTTAAGCGATTGTGATCAAAAAAATAATAAGTGTATTCTTTTGATAGAGCAGATTTTTATTATATCTTTGTCAAACGTAGTAACTTAAATTAAAGGCATATGAAAACACCGAGAATTCTTTGTCTATATCTTTTTATGAGTGTGCTTTGCATGGGCTTCTGTGCCTGCGGCAATGATGACGAGGAAGAACTGACGGAGAATCCGCTTCCGTGGTCTTTCTTCGAGATTGAAAAAGTGGGCTATCAAATCAGTTCGGAGGCACAGGCTTTCGATGTTAATGTCCGCACCAACATAACAGGTGTATCTCCTGCAGTGCTCGACTTCGGGAAAGATGTATCATGGATCAGCATTGTGCTGGCCAAGCAGGAAAAGGAGAATCTGACATACAAGGTAAGCGTAAAGGAAAATAACGACAGCGATGAAAGGACTGGCAATATCGTGTTCAAATATGAATCAGGACAATTAATAAGCGGATCAAACACCATCGTCATCATTCAGGAAGGTGCAAAGCCATAGAGTTTTTTGATATATTTCTATAGAATTTCTCGTACCAATAAGCTGACTGTGATATGAAGAAGATTGGACATTATTGTATCCTGTTGGGGCTGCTCGCACTACCGGGCAGTCCCCTCTATTCTCAAGACATAGCGAGGGATACCCTGCTGCGTGAAGTGGAGGTGACAGCCACGAGGCATAATTTCAGTGCCAAGAGTCTGCAGATGAGTGCCGTGGCCGTTTCTGCCGAGCGCATCAGGCAGCTGCCAAGGCTGCTGGGCGAGGCCGATGTGCTGAAGTCTCTCCAGATGCTGCCTGGCGTGCAGGGCAGCGGTGAGGGACGTGCTGGCATCTTCGTGCGCGGAGGCGACTACGACCAGAACCTCTTCACGCTGGACGGCATCACCCTCTACAATCCCGAACACCTGCAGGGCTTCACCTCTGCCATCAATGCCGACCTGATGGAAGACGTGGTGCTCTACAAGGGAGCCTTCCCCTCACGCTACGGCAGCCGACTCTCCAGCGTAATAGACATCAGCCTACGCGAGGGGGACATGGACAGATACCATGCCTCCGTCACGGCTGGCATGCTGGCATCGGGCATTCAGGCAGAGGGACCGCTGTGGAAGGGACACACCTCTTTTAATATAGGCGCTCGCATGAGCTACTTCAATGCCTTGGTACGCCCTCTGCTCGAAGAAGTGGTGTATGACAACCCTGGGCAGATGAACAACTATGCCCACATGAAATACCATGACATCAATGCCAAGCTGACGCACCGCTTCAGTGACAGCGCGAAGCTGAACGCCATGTTCTACTACGGCTATGACCAGAACAACACCACACCCAACGAAACGAAGCAGCACTTCGAGTATAAAGTCTCAGATGCCGTTTATCTGGAAAAGGCCAGCTTCACGGACAATGTGCGGTATGACCGCACGCTGAACCATTGGAGCAACCTGCTCGGAGGCTTGAATTACGATTACCATCCAAATGAGGCATTGCACTTCAATGCCAGTGTAAGCTACAGTGGCTATAATTACAGTCTCTCCCATCTTTCTTCCCAGATGAACGAGGCTCGCCTGAGCCGCTGGGGGCATGGGATAGATGGCTCTGAGCTCTACTCACACAAAGACCTTGACCTCGACAATACCTACAAGTCGAGGATTGATGATTGGACGGGGCAAGCTGACCTTACGCTAAACTTGCAAGACCATCACGAATTACATCTTGGACTGCAAGGTAACACTCAGCTGTTTCAACCTTCTGTCGTCTCTACCCAGCACACCAACCTGCAGCAGGCACTCAGCGAGGACATAGTCTATAATGTAGGCTTGGGTGATGACAGGTATGTCTTTTCCGAGAACATCAGGGAAAGCCGGTTGGAAGGAGACCTTAGGCTGAACAGCTTTGCCGTCCATGCAGAGGATGACTGGACTCTTACAAACTGGATTGAGGCCAACGTGGGACTTCGCCTTCAGGGGTATAACGCGGACGGGAGCACGCATATCTTCCTGGAGCCCCGTGCCTCGCTGCGCCTGATGGTAGGTGAGAACACCTCCGTGAAGGCGGCCTATGCACGCATGACGCAGGGCATGTTCCTGCTTACCAGCGGCAGCATGGTATCCCCCTCTGAGGTATGGATTCCTCTTATGGGAGACATGAAACCAGGTGTGTCTGACCAGCTTTCATTGGGTGTGAACCACGACCTTGCCAATGGCCTGCAGCTCTCTGTAGAGGGCTATTACAAGTGGCTGGACAACGTGGCCGACTATCGTGAAGGATTGTCGTTCCTTAACGTAAAAGACTGGAATGCTGCCATCGCACAAGGCGAAGGAAGGGCATACGGTGTAGAATTTCTGGCGCAAAAGAGCGTAGGAAAAACCCGTGGGCACGTAAGCTATACGTGGAGTAAATCACTGCGCACGTTCGACCGTGAAGACATGATGCTGAATAATGGGAATGAGTTTTACGCCACAGGCGACCATCGCCATAACTTAAACATTAGCATCATACAACGCTTAAGCAAGAACTGGGACTTCACGGCTGCATGGACCTACCAAAGCGGAAGGCGCACCAATATAGCTGGTACCACCGTTAGCCATGGCTTGCTGGATGAATACAATGCCTACTACCCTGGAAATGTGGCCAATAGCCAATATATAGGAATTGACTATAGCCAGAATCCAGCACTGAATCCTATAGATGTGGCATTTCAGTCAAGTTCCTATGTGGACCAGCTGGTACGTATGGACACCTATCGCCAGCGAAACAGCTATCAGCTGCCTGCCGTACACCGTCTGGACGTAGGCTTCAGCCATCATGGCAGTATCGGGATTGGCGAGATGATCTGTGACGTAGGTATCTATAACCTATACAACCGCCAGAATCTGTCGTCCGTCTATTGGGGCTACAAGAACAACCGCCTCTCGCTCAGAGGCGTATGTTTGTTCCCTATCATGCCATATATCAGTCTAACCCTTAAACTCTGAGCATCATGAAAACAAAACTATACGCTTTACTGTCTTTATTCCTGATACTGACAGCCTGTGAGAAGGAGGTGGAATTCAATGCACCCGACGTGGAAGCAGCCAGCGATGTGACGCTGAATGCGGTAGCCATCGAGGGTGAGCCTCTCAGAGTATTTCTCAACAAAGCCTATTCAGTGGGAAAGGCACCGCTGCTGAATATCGGCTATGAGTATGCTTTATCAAAGAATGATGCCTTGGTTGATTACCAGACTGATGATTATTACAAAAAAACTGCCATACGTGATGCAGAGGTTCAGGTTTTAGTTAACGGACAGCAGACTTATACGTTGGCACTCGACAGCGCGAGTTCAGCTTATACTTGCAGCTACCGTCCACAAGTAGGCGATCGAATAGAGGTACAGGCAGAGGGTGTCCATGTGGAAACCACAGTGCCCCCAAGTCCCAAGATAGAGGTCCTGAGCCATCAAGTGCTGGGGGACAATCCATATAAGCTGTCGAATGGACTGAGTTTTGAGACAGACACCATCATGCGCATCACCTGCCGTATTCCCTCCACCAATACAGGGCAGTATTATCGCCTACGCGTCAGAGGAGAAAGGAAAATGGTCATCGAAGATAACTGGCCTTGGGGAGAGCAGCCTCTAATTAATTATGCCTATTACTTGATACAAGATATTTACTTCTCTGAAGATGAAGTATTTGTGGACAACAGGCTCTCTTCAGGATTTGGCGGATGGCCAGCCTATTTCAGCGATGTCTTCGATAAGACTCATTTAATTGGTGACCATACTTTTACCATAGACAGTCCTAAGCCTATAGGGTATTATGGTTCTAAAGACTATTTTGTTGATAAGTACTTTATTATGAAACAAGTATTAGAAGAGCCCGATGTCCCTGCCCGTGTAATGGTGGAGCTGCAAGCCCTCTCTCCAGAACTCTATCGCTACCTGAAATCCGTAGAGCTCTTCCGCATCACCGAGAACGATACCTTCTCGGAACCCGTGCAGATATACAGCAACGTCCAGAACGGCTGGGGCATCTTCGGTGCCCTGAGCTACGACAGGCATTTCGTGGAGTATGGGGAATGAAGGTTCTGGTGGCGTAGGTCCACAGATGAGAGATAGAGAAGAGCTGAAAACACTTATAACCAACATTGACCATTAAAAAGGAAAACGCTGTGCCTCCAAGATATGGTTGCACAGCGTTTTTTCTTACAACATTTTTCGATAATTCACTAAAAATATCTATTTTTGTACCAAAATTAGGAGTATTGCGCCTTTACGTATAGAGACGCAACGGGAAGTAATTCCCATTAAAGAAGAGATAATGCATGAGCAACAAGAGCAATCATAGAGCGCGGACCTACTTCGGAATGCAGTTTGTCACAGCTACGGTGAGCACCACACTGGTGTTGCTACTGCTGGGTATGGTGGTGCTCTTCGTGCTGGCCGCACAGAATCTCTCCGACTATATGCGTGAGAGTGTGCGCTTCTCCTTGCTCCTTGATGATGAGGCTCAGGAAGCCGATGCTGCCAAGCTGCAAAAACAGCTGGAGGCACTGCCCTACGTGAAACAGGTGGACTATATCTCTAAGGAGGAGGCAATCAAGGAGCAGACAGAGGCTATGGGTACTGATCCTACGGAGTTTATAGACTTCAACCCGTTCTATGCTTCGATGGAAGTGCAGTTGGTATCTGCGTATGCAAATACGGACAGCATCGCACAGGTGGAACAAACGTTCACAGCCCTGCCGCTGGTGCAAAAGGTGGACTATCAGCGTGACTTAATAGAGACCATCAACCAGAATATCAGCCGCATCAGTATGGTGCTGCTGGCATTAGCAGCCATACTGCTGCTGATCTCCTTTGCGCTGATAAACAACACCATACGCCTCACAATCTATGCCAAGCGCTTCTTGATACACACGCAGAAGTTGGTGGGGGCAAGTAGGAGTTTCATACGCAGACCTTTCCTTGCGCGAGGCTTCTGGCAAGGGGTGATAGCAGGACTGCTGGCCATCGCCTTGCTGTGCGGAGGACTGTATTGGGCACTGAACTATGAGCCTCAATTGATGCAGGTAATAGATGTGAAGACACTGCTGATAGTGTGTGCTGCAGTGATGGGATTTGGCATCATTATCACGGTGGTGTGTGCGTTCTTCTCAGTGAACAAGTACCTGAGTATGAATGAGAATGAGATGTACTACCTATAAAATTGAGAATTGAAAATTAAGAATTAAGATATGAACAAGAGTAATTCGGTATTTAATAGAACCAACTTCCTGCTGGTGGGGATAGGCACAGTGCTGGTGATACTTGGCTTCTGCCTGATGGCGGGCCCTGGCACTACACTCGACCACTTCGAGCCGGATATTTTCAGTGCTAGACGCATACGCGTGGCACCAGTTATCAGCCTCATCGGCTTCATCGTGATGCTGGTGGGGGTACTTTATAAGAAGAAAGAACTTTGAAAAAATGCAGAAATAATCTTTGCATGCTTTAATTTTTAATGTTTTAATATTTAGAAAGTGGATATTATACAGACCATAATCATAGCTATCGTGGAGGGACTGACGGAGTTTCTGCCTGTCTCCAGCACGGGGCACATGATTATCACCCAGAATTTGCTGGGCGTGGAGAGCACTCCGTTCGTAAAGGCTTTCACCATCATCATACAGTTTGGTGCCATCCTTTCGGTGGTTTGCCTTTATTGGGACCGCTTCTTCAAGTTGGACCACACACCAGCCCCAGCAGGCAGCAATGCTTGGCAGAAGTTCTTGCATAAGTGGGATTTCTACTGGAAGTTGCTCGTAGCATTCATCCCTGCAGCCATCATAGGTTTGCTGGCGAAGAAGTCGGGACTGATAGACCGCTTCCTTGAGAGTGTGGAGGTAGTGGCCGTGATGCTAGTAGTAGGCGGCATTTTCATGCTGTTCTGCGACAAGCTCTTCAACAAGGGCAATGAGGATGTGAAACTAACCGACCGCAAGGCATTCAATATCGGTCTGTTTCAGTGCATTGCCATGATACCTGGTGTATCACGCTCCATGGCTACCATCGTGGGTGGTATGGCGCAGAATCTCACCAGACGCAAGGCGGCAGAGTTCTCTTTCTTCTTGGCAGTGCCCACCATGGCGGCAGCTACGGGTCTCGATGTGCTGGAAGTGCTGCTTGATGGCGATGTGAACTGGGCCACTGCGTCTAACCTTTGGTTGCTTTTGCTGGGATGCGTAGTAGCCTTCATCGTGGCATTGCTGGCCATGAAGTGGTTTGTGGCGTTCCTCACTAAGTATGGATTCAAGGCCTTCGGATGGTATCGCATACTGGTGGGAGGATTGATATTGGCATTGCTCGCGATGGGCGTAGACTTGCAGTTGGTTGACTGATGGGAAAGGTGTACGACTTTAGGCAGGGAGAGGTGCTCTGCTTCGACAAGCCACTGAAGTGGACCTCCTTTCAAGTGGTGAAGCATGTGCGCTTCCTGATAGCGAAACGGCTGGGACTGGCAAAGAGCCGCAACTTGAAGGTGGGACATGCGGGTACATTGGACCCTCTAGCCTCTGGTGTGATGATGATCTGCACAGGCAAGGCTACCAAACGCATAGAGGAGCTGCAATACCACACTAAGGAGTATATTGCAGGACTATGCCTTGGAGCTACGACACCCTCGTATGATATGGAGCATCCTGTGGATGCCACCTACCCCACCGCGCATATCACGCGGGAGATGGTGGAAGAGGTGCTGAAGCAATTTGTTGGACGCATAGATCAGGTGCCGCCTATGTACTCCGCTTGCAATGTTGACGGCAAACGTGCCTACCTACGTGCCCGTAAGGGTGAAGAGGTAGAACTGAAGCCTAAGACGCTGCTGATAGATGAGATAGAATTGCTGGAATACGCTCCTACCGCCATCAAGATCAGGGTGGTATGCAGCAAGGGCACCTACATCCGTGCCTTGGCAAGAGACATCGGGGAAGCCTTGCAGAGCGGTGCCTATCTCACTTCGCTGCGTCGCACCCGTGTGGGCAATGTACGCGTAGAGGACTGTCTCGATCCGCGTGAGTTCGAGAGTTGGTTGGCTGCGCAAGACGTACGCCCATTTGAAGAAGATAATTAAAAACAGATAAAAAGATATGAAACTTTCACAATTCAATTTCAGGCTCCCTGCAGACAGGATAGCACAGCATCCTACGGAGTACAGAGACGAATCTCGCCTCATGGTGCTTCATAAAAAGACTGGAGAAATAGAACATAAAGTGTTCAAGGAGATTCTCCAATACTTCGACGATAAGGATGTGTTTGTCTTCAATGACACGAAGGTATTCCCTGCCCGCCTCTATGGCAACAAAGAGAAGACTGGCGCACGCATTGAGGTCTTCTTGTTGAGAGAGCTGAACGAGGAACAGCGCCTATGGGACGTACTGGTGGACCCTGCGCGTAAGATCCGCATCGGCAACAAGCTCTACTTCGGTGAGGATGACTCTATGGTAGCAGAGGTGATAGATAACACCACCTCTCGTGGACGTACGCTGCGCTTCCTCTATGACGGTCCGCATGATGAGTTCAAGAAAGCGCTCTACGCTCTTGGCGAGACACCGCTGCCACACAGCATCATCAAGCGCCCCGTAGAACCCGAAGATGAGGAACGCTTCCAGTCAATCTTCGCCCGTAATGAGGGTGCCGTGACGGCTCCGACAGCCAACCTGCACTTCAGTCGTGAATTGATGAAGCGCATGGAAATCAAGGGCATCGACTTCGCCTTCCTCACACTGCATGCAGGTCTTGGCAATTTCCGCGACATCGACGTGGAAGACCTCACCAAGCATAAGACCGACTCTGAACAGATGTTCATAGACACAGAAGCCGTGAACTTAGTAAACTATGCTAAGGACACCAATCACCAGATCTGTGCCGTAGGCACTACCGTGATGCGTGCCATGGAGAGTGCTGTGAATACCGAGGGACATCTGAAGGAATTTGAAGGTTGGACCAATAAGTTCATCTTCCCCCCATACGAATTCACTGTGGCCAATGCTATGGTATCCAACTTCCACATGCCGCTCTCTACCTTGCTGATGGTGGTGACGGCCTTCGGAGGCTATGAGGAGGTGATGAATGCCTACGATGTGGCACTGCGTGAGGGTTACCGCTTCGGAACCTACGGCGATGCCATGCTGATTACAGACAAATAAATAAAAAACGGAGGTAAATATGAGTAGAATCTATTTAGGAATCGGAAGCAATCTGGGCGACAAGGAACAGAACATCAAGACAGCCTTGAAGCTCGTACAAGAAAGAGTGGGTACGATTATCATCCAATCGTCAATCTGCAAGACCATGCCATGGGGATTTCATTCAGACAACATCTTCTTCAATGCAGCTGCGTGCGTGGAGACCAATCTGACCCCTATGCAGGTGCTCAGTGTGATCAAGATGATAGAGATGGAGATGGGACGCACTTCAAAAAGTTCGCAGGGTATGTATGCCGACCGCATCATCGACCTGGACCTGTTGTTCTATGAAGACCAAGTGATCAACGAAGTGATGCTGACAGTGCCACATCCACTGCTGCAATACCGCATGTTTGTGCTGATGCCAATGACGGAGATTGCTCCAGACTTGATGCATCCTGTATTGAAACTCCCTATGCGCGAACTGCTCACACGCTTGGCTATCAACGAATAAGCTGAACGTACTACGAAACTAAAACAATAATAAATCAGAAATGGGATACTTATTTACATCAGAATCAGTTTCAGAAGGTCACCCAGATAAGGTGGCAGATCAGATATCAGACGCTATACTTGATAAGTTGTTGGCTTACGACCCCAATGCCAAGGTGGCATGCGAGACGCTGGTCACTACCGGACAGGTAGTACTGGCAGGTGAGGTAAAGACCAAGGCATATATAGACATGCCATTGGTGGCCCGCCAAGTAATAGAGCGCATTGGCTACACCAAGGGGGAGTATATGTTCGAGAGCAACTCATGCGGTGTACTCAGCGCCATACATGAGCAGAGTGCCGACATCAACCGCGGTGTGGAGCGCAGCGACCCTGAGAATCAGGGCGCAGGCGATCAAGGCATGATGTTCGGCTATGCCACCAATGAAACTGAGAATTATATGCCATTGCCACTGGATTTGGCGCATCGCATCCTTTGCATCTTGGCCGAAATTCGCCATGAAGGGAAGGTGATGACCTACCTGCGTCCAGATGCCAAGAGCCAAGTGACGGTGGAATATAGCGACGAAGGGATACCTCAGCGCATAGACACCATCGTAATATCTACTCAGCATGATGAGTTCGTGAAGCCTGTAGACGACACGGAGGAAGCGCAACTCGAAGCCGATAGTAAGATGGTGGCACAGATTGAGGCTGATGTGAAACAGATTCTGATGCCACGCATACTGGCTTCCATACATTCAGACAGCGTGAAGGCACTTTTCAAAGGGCAGATTAAATACTACGTCAATCCGACGGGTAAGTTCGTCATCGGAGGCCCACATGGAGACAGCGGACTGACAGGACGTAAGATCATCGTAGATACTTATGGTGGTAAGGGTGCCCATGGCGGTGGTGCCTTCTCTGGAAAAGACCCAAGTAAGGTAGACCGCAGTGCGGCCTATGCAGCCCGCCATATAGCCAAGAACATGGTAGCTGCAGGGGTGGCCGATGAGATGTTGGTGCAGCTCTCCTACGCCATCGGTGTGGCAGAGCCTATCTCTATCTATGTGAATACCTACGGACGCAGTCATGTGAACATGACCGACGGCGAGATTGCCAAGATGATACCAAGTCTGTTCTCCCTGCGCCCGTATGATATAGAGCAACGACTGAAGCTTCGCAATCCGATTTACGAAGAGACGGCTGCCTATGGACACATGGGACGCGAGCCTCAGACCATCACGAAGCACTACAAGTCGTACTACGAAGGCGACAAGGACGTGACAGTGGAGCTCTTCACATGGGAGAAACTCGACTATGTGGACAAGATAAAGGAAGCCTTTCATGTCTGAAACGGTGATTATGGATTTCACCCATACCTATACGGCAGACGACTTTGAAAATGCCGATGGGGTATGGATAGACTGCACGGATATCACAGGGACCAACTGCTACTGCGATGAGGAAGCACAGGAAAAACTGCGCACCCTCATCGCCCCCTATCGTGCAGCGGGAATCCATTTCATCGACTCCGGAAACTACCATTACGTGTCGAAACTTTGGGCAGAGAAAGTCACGGAGCCTTTCAGCTTGGTGCTCTTCGACCATCATCCCGACATGCAGCCTCCCCGCTTTGAGGGTGTGCTTTCCTGTGGCGGATGGGTGAGGGCACTGCTGGAAGAAAACCAATGGCTGCAGCGTGTATATATCATCGGAGCAGCAGCTACCTTGAAAGTAGAGGCACAAGGCTACGAAGACCGCCTCCACTACATCACCGAGGAAGAGGCCATTTCATTTCCGCAACTGGGAAAAAATTTTTTCGCAACTGCGGAAGAAAAAATCTACCTCTCCATAGACAAGGATGTGCTGGCCACTACAGAGGTGCATACCAACTGGGATCAAGGCTGTCTGACCTTGCAACAACTGATGCGCCAGTTGCACTGCATCTTCCGTGAAACCCAAGTGATAGGGGCCGATGTCTGTGGAGAAGACCCAGAACTGGACGATGCGATGCAAAAGGCACAAAACAGAGCGGTGAACCGCACACTCCATCATTTACTAAACACCTATTTATAATGGCATACATGAAATCCATAAGCGTATATTGCGCATCGAGCACACTGATAGATGAGACTTATGTATTGGCAGCTCAAGAGCTGGGCACATTGATGGCTAAGAACGGACTGCGCCTGATTTATGGCGGAGGCGATCGCGGCTTGATGGGAGCTGTTGCCAAGGGCGTGCTTGAAGCCGGAGGTGAGGCTGTGGGCGTGATACCCCGCTTTATGGTGGAAGCCGGCTGGCAGCATCGTGGTTTGACGGAACTCATCGAAGTAGAAGACATGTCGGCACGAAAGAAGCTTATGGAAGAAATCTCCGATGGTTGCATCGCCCTTCCCGGCAGTGTGGGAACGTTTGACGAACTGATGGAGATCATCGCCCTCAAGAAACTTGGACTTTATCTGAAACCCGTCGTGATCCTGAATACCAATCACTTCTATGCTCCGCTGCAGACATTGCTGCAGAAAAGCATTGATGAGCGCTTCATGCATCCAGGCTATACCGAACTTTGGGACTTTGTGGATACTCCCGCAGAAGCATTGGATAAGATTCTGCACACCCCTCTGGCCGATCAACGCACCATCTGGAATATGACTGCAATATGATGCCCGTACTTTCCATAGTGCTACAAGCAGGGAGACTCATCCCTTACGCTCCACGACGCGACGATGCTGTGGTGGCAGTGTTGGTGGTGTGTTTCCTCATCATCACCTACGTGCTCTCTGCCAATGGTCGTTTCCTGTTCCAGATGCTTCAGAACTTCATGCTCAACCGCAAACGCTTCAGCATCTTCGACTCCTCCACCACTTCTGAGGTTAACCGCCTGTTTCTCCTCATCCTGATGGGATGTATTCTGGCAGGCATCAGTCTCTTTACGCTCTGTGTGACCTACCGCCCCACTTTGGTCGACCATCTGCCTCCGTTTGCCTTACTGGGTATCTACATAGCTGTGGTCATCCTGTATTTGGTGCAGAAATGGTCGTTCTACAAACTCCTAGGATGGATGTTTCTTGATGCGGACACTGCCACATTAAGCATGGAGTCTTACTATACCCTTATCTATTTTGCCACCTTTTATTTCCTGTTATCAGCACTGGGCATTGTGTTTCTCAACCTCCCTTTCTGGGGCAGTTTGACACTTTACCTCAGTGCCTTCGTAATCTTGCGCATATTTATATTCTTTAAGTGGATTAAGCTTTTTTCTGTAAAAAAATATGGTTTATTCCGTTTCTTTTTGTACTTTTGTGCGCTTGAAATGGTGCCGCTGATATTGGCGGGCACTATAGTGCTGATAATTAACGAATTATTGATTTTAAATCTTTAAGAGAACGTGGAAATAAAGAAAATCCTCGTGTCACAGCCAAAACCTGCGACCGAGAAATCACCTTACTACGATATCGCCGCTAAGTACGGAGTAGAAATTGTATTTCATCCTTTCATCAAGGTGGACAGTCTTCCTGCTAAGGAGTTCAGACAGCAGCGTGTGAACATTCTCGACCACACCGCTATCATCTTCACTTCCCGTCATGGCATCGACCATTTCTTCCACTTGTGTCAAGAAATGCGTGTCACTATCCCTGAGACGATGAAATATTTCTGCGTGACGGAGACGGTAGCCCTCTACTTGCAGAAATACATCCAGTACCGCAAGCGTAAGATATTCTTTGGGACCACTGGTAAGATCAATGATTTGCTGCCAGCTATCCTCAAGCATAAGACGGAGAAATACTTCGTTCCACAGTCTGACGTACACAACGATGACATTAAGAACATGCTTGATGCCAACAACATCACACATACTGAGGCCGTGATGTATCGCACCGTGGCTAATGATGGCATCACTCCTGAGTTTGTGGGACAGTTTGACATGCTGGTGTTCTTCAGTCCTGCAGGTGTGGCTTCTCTGATGACCAACTGCCCTGACTTCAAGCAGGGTAACGTTCAAATTACTGCGTTCGGAACGACGACTGTTCAGGCCGTGCATGATGCTGGTCTGCGCCTCGATCTGGAAGTGCCCAACGAGCACGCTCATTCTATGACGGGAGCCTTAGACTGGTTCTTGGATCAACAAAAAAAGTAAAATCAATTAAGGTGGAATGCCCTTTACGCTCAGAAAGCCCGAGAGGCTAAGCAAGAAGAAAATCATAGAAAAGATGTTTCAAGGGGGCGAATCCCGCTCGTTTACCATCTTTCCACTACGTATTGTCTTCATGCCTGCCACGGAGCAAGAGGTACCACTGAGCATGATGGTCAGCGTGTCTAAGCGGCACTTCAAGCGTGCTGTAAAGCGCAACAGGGTTAAGCGACTGGTAAGAGAGGCTTGGCGCTTGCATAAGCAGCCATTGGCCGACTTACTCAGTATGCAACAGAAAAAACTGGCTGTGGTGCTTATCTATCTGGCTGACGAGTTGCCTACCTATGCCACTATCGAGCAACGGGTGCAGACTGCTATCCTACGACTTTGCGAATACCACAAACCTAAGGAAGATGAAACCCCTGCTTGACTTTCTCTCTTGGCTGCTCTTGCTGCCTATCTACTTCTATCAGCGTTTCATCTCCCCGTTGATAGGTCCGTCTTGCCGTTTCACCCCTACCTGTTCTCAGTATGCCGTAGAGGCAATCAAGAAACACGGACCTTTCAAAGGGCTTTACCTGGCCATCAGGCGCATTTTACGCTGCCACCCATGGGGTGGTTCTGGCTATGATCCCGTGCCATGATCACGCCGCTCAATATTCATACGCACCTGCAGCCTCAACCCATCTATGCTGCTATTCAGAACTGCTATCCAGAGACTTTCAATGAGTCAGAAGAGGGGTGGTTTTCCGTTGGCATACATCCTTGGAAAGTACAAGGATACCAACAACAATACCCTTGGGCACTCCTTAGATGCCAAGCTGCCCTTCCGCAGGTAGTAGCCATAGGCGAAGCTGGACTCGATAAGCTTTGCGACTACCGCCTCGATGAGCAGGAGCGAGTGTTCCGTCAGCAAGCTGCATTGGCTGAAGAACTGTCAAAACCCCTTATCATTCACTTGGTAAAAAGTACAGATGAGTTGCTCCGCATCCGTAAAGACTTGCGCCCCTCCATGCCTTGGATTATCCACGGATTCCGTGGCAAACCCGCTCAGGCACAGTCGCTCCTTAGTCATGGTTGCAACCTCTCTTTCGGTGCGCTCTACCATCCAGAGTCTTTAAGGCTCACTCCCTTCTCCCGCCTCTTTCTGGAAACAGACGAGGCAGATGTTCCCATCAAAAGTTTAGTGGAGAAAGCCGCAGAGATAAAGGGCATCAGCTTAGAAGAAATGAAACAGATTCTCACGAGCAACGTCAAGAATACGTTCACAAGCATAGGCTGCGGTTCGGAAAATTGCAAGTAAACTTGCATTTTCACTCACCTTGCACTATCTTTGCACCCAAAATTAAAAACAGATTCATTCGATGACCAAAAACTTTGTAGAAGAATTAAAATGGCGTGGCATGTTGGCTCAAATCATGCCCGGCACTGAAGAGTTGCTTCAGAAAGAGATGGTAACAGCCTACCTGGGTACCGACCCTACGGCTGATTCACTTCACATAGGCCACCTATGTGGCATCATGATGCTCCGCCACTTCCAGCGCTGCGGCCACAAGCCTATCATCTTGGTGGGTGGTGCCACAGGTATGATTGGCGATCCTTCTGGCAAGAGCCAGGAGCGTAATCTGCTGGATGCCGAAACGCTCTATCACAACCAAGAGTGCATCAAGAAGCAGGTTGCCAAATTCCTGGATTTCGAGACCGATGCCCCTAACGGTGCAGAGATGGTGAACAACTATGACTGGATGAAGGACTTCACCTTCCTGGACTTTGCTCGTGAGGTGGGTAAGCACATCACAGTGAACTACATGATGGCTAAGGACTCTGTGCAGAAGCGCCTCAACGGTGAGGCTCGTGACGGACTCTCTTTCACTGAGTTTACTTATCAGTTGCTGCAAGGCTACGACTTCCTCTACCTTTATCAGCATAAGAACTGCAAGCTCCAGCTTGGTGGCAACGACCAGTGGGGAAACATTACTACAGGTACCGAGCTTATCCGTCGCACACTGGGCATAGAGAACGAAGCTTTCGCCCTGACTTGTCCGCTTATCACCAAGGCCGATGGCAAGAAGTTCGGTAAGACTGAGAGTGGTAACATCTGGCTCGATCCTAAGCGCACCACACCTTATAAGTTCTACCAGTTCTGGCTGAATGTGAGCGATGAAGATGCAGAGAAGTACATCAAGATCTTCACTTCTCTCACGAAGGAAGAAATCGATGCTTTGGTAGCTGAGCATGCTCAGGCTCCACACCTACGCGTATTGCAGAAGCGCCTTGCCAAGGAAGTCACTTGCATGGTGCACTCCGAGGAAGACTACAATGCTGCTGTTGAGGCATCTGGCATCCTCTTTGGCAACGATACCCACGATGCTTTGATGAAGCTTGATGAAGACACCCTGCTCTCTGTATTCGAGGGTGTGCCTCAGTATGAGGTATCACGCTCATTGCTGGAGGCGGGTGTGAAGGCCGTAGACCTCTTTGCTGAGCATTCTCAGGTATTTGCCTCTAAGGGCGAGATGCGTAAGTTGGTTCAAGGTGGCGGTGTTTCTGTCAACAAGGAGAAACTCACAGCCTTCGATGAAATCATTACGACCGACCGTCTGATAGGTGGAAAATACCTGCTCGTGCAGCGTGGAAAGAAGAATTATTTCCTGCTGATTGCGAAATAAAATGGCTTAAATTTGCAAAATTCACTGCTTAGCTCTAAATTTGCAGTGTTTTTTAATAAGACATCTGTTTGGACTATGGTGTAATGGTAGCACAACAGGTTTTGGTTCTGTTTGACTGAGTTCGAGTCTCGGTAGTCCAACACCAAGGAGCCCCGCTGAAAAAGGCGGGGCTTTTTGTTTGCAGATAAGCGTAAAACCCTTATCTTTACGGCAAAATACTAAGATATGAAATACATAGAAGAATTTAAGACTTTCCTGAATAGTTTTGAAGGACTTGAGATACAAGACAAGTTCGACCAGTTTAATGTATTCTACCTGCTCAATGACTATAACAGCATTGAATCAGAGCGCACAGTACCAGATCTCTTGCGTTACGACCTTGCTGCGTTCACGCAGGTGGTGCAGCAATTGCCACAGCCGAACTCCATCGAAGAAGCCAAGGTGCTCTATGAACAAATCATTGACCATACAGTGCCTTGCCTTGATCCTGCTGATGGCGATTTCATCACAGCGGGCGACTATCGCAACATGCTGCATGCACTGGTGTCTCTATCCTTTGTGCTTTCGCACATTTTCCCTGCTTATTTCATACCTTACCTCTATCGGTATAAGATGCACCAATTGGCACAGACGGCAGAGGCTTGCGATTTTGAATTGCCTGCTATGCCTAAGGCTGACGATTGGCGTGGGCGCTGCATGTATTATTGGGAGCTCTGCGAGACACTCTACAACTTCCGCATGAAGCATGATCTTATTTCTGCAGAACTGTGGCCATTCCTCTATCATTTTGCCCCAGCATGCCTTCCTATGATCGACTTCGGAAACCTACCTGCTCCTACGCATATCTGGTGGGTTGGGAAGCGTGAATCTATCGATGAGTATCGTAACACTACTTTGATGCACCTGCGCAATTCTGCCCGTAAGGGCGACCTTCTGGCGCGTTACGAGGCTGCTCCTACACAGGGCATCACAGGCTTCTGGCGTGTGCTTTCCGATCCTATTATAGATCCTATAGATCCACAATATACTTATTGCTACGTGGGAAATCGTCTACATACTCCGCTGTTATCATATGCAGAGCTGAAAGCTGATGCTTATTTCAGCAAGCATCCGCTTTTCAAAAGGCGCTTCCTTAATAGCGATGGGCGCATGATATCTGAAGCAGACTTAAAACAGTTGCTTCAGATGCTGCAAGCCAAAGGGTTTGATTGTCAGATTTAATTCTTTTCTTCGGCACGGCCCGAAGAAAAGAACCAAAAGAAGAGCCGCCGTCTGCACATCTTCCGCTAAAAATCACTCGCGTTTTTGGGAGGGCCGCAAGACGTGCGCTTCGCGCTCTTTGCGGTGCGGCCCTCTTTCCCAAAAACGCTCCCGATTTTCTTCACGCTACAGATGTGAGGACGGAAGCATTTTGATGGATAATTATTTAATGGAGAATGGAGGGTGGATAGCGGAGGGTGGATAATCTATTGGCAAAAAAAAACGAGCGAAGCAAAGCAAACCCTGCAACGAGCGAAGCAAACCCTGTAACGAGCGAAGCGAAGCAAAGCAAACTCTGCAACGAGCAAAGCGATGTTGCGCCCAAGATTCCGACCTCATTTTTGGAGCGTTAAGAAAATCAGGAGCGTTTTTCGTTAAAAAGCGCGGGCTGTTTGAGCAAGCGCAGCTTGCGAGTTTTCGCGCTTTAGAAAAACGTGAGTGATTTTTAGCGGAAAAAATGCAGTCGGCGTGTTTTCTTTGGTTCGTTTCTTTTGCACGAGCAAAAGAAATGAACAATCAATACCACCGAATATTGCTCTGCGTCTGACTCCTCTGATCCCACTTCAGGTCTTGCAGGATGCTGGCAGTGGCACGGATGGTGAAGTTGTAGTACTTATAGACACCAAAGGGTGAGATGCTGGCAGTCATGGTGAAGCAGTGGAGGTCACGCGACAGGTTGAACGCCGTCTGCACCACCTTCTTATTCTCGAAGTCGTAACCAGAGTTGAACGTCATGGCCCACTTGTTGGAGAATCGCACATTACCATTGATGTTCAGCGAATTCAGCTTGAAGCTATACGGATAGCGCATGCTATGCGGATTGATAGGCTTGGTGCGGTCCTCAGAAATATTGAAGCCCGTACTGATGTTGATGCTCCACGGAATGGTATAGGCCTGATAGCCATCGGCCCCAGCCTCTGCCTTCACCTTCTTCTTCTGTGGTGGATTGTTAGGATCATTAGGTGGGTTCTCCCCCTCATCGCCCTGCTCCTGATTCGGATTATTGCTCTCATCCTCTACCTTGTTGCCCGTAAAGAAGCCTATGATCTTCTTGATGGACTGGTTGTTCAGCGTGTAGTTGAAGGACGTGCCATAGCCCTGGAACCTACCGAAACGGCCATACGACCACTCCGTGCGATCGCCCACAATCACATTGCCGCTCTTATCGAACTCGTAGGCATAGGTAGCAAAGACGGCATTCATACTGAAGGTATAGCTCTTGGTGAGCTTGAGACGCAGACTCATGTTCAGGTTGCTCCACGGCTGTTTCTTCGCCGCCATGTTGTAGGATATAGACGCGCCCAACTCATCAATGAGGCTGACCTTATGGATGGAGTCGTTCTTATCGCGGAACTTCATCTCCAGGTTGTTGGAAATCTGGAAGTTCACGTTGCCGCTCTTGCCAGAGAACGTAGGACTGAACAACTGTCCCTCATAGTAAGAGTAGCGCACGGTATCCATCAGACCTGCCGAGTTGGGTTTCAGGTACGTGCCATAGTAGCCAAAGGTATCGGACGTAAAGTCGGGCGTAGCGCTCACGCTCACGGAAGGCGTCATGATGTGCCTGATCTGGATATCCCGCTTCTTCATGAAGATAGGCTTGTACATGGCATAGATCTTGGTATTCACACCCAGCGAGCCACTGAAATCATACACACGATTGAATCCATAGATGGTATCGTTCACCACCGTATTGTTCTCACGATCCCAGTCCTTCTCTATCTTATGCGTGTACCAACGCTCGGTATAGTTCACCGACGGAGTGACATTGAAATACCTGAAGAGCGTGAAGGTGGCACTCACGGGGATATTATGCTGCATACCATTCTGCCAGTCCTTTATCAAGTTCTTCTTGAAGATCAGGTTGTCCTTCGTCTTGATGCTATTAGAGAAACGGCCTGTATAGCGCAGCTGAATCTTCTCATACCAGCGCTCATTGCCCACGGCATTCTTACGCTTGAAGGGGAAGATGGTGCTCAGCGTGATGTTCAGGTCGGGCAACGTCATGGAGATGGAAGAGTCGCGCATGGTCTGGGCGATGTTCATCGTGGAGGAGATGGAGAGCTTCTTGTCTGGGAACGACCTAGAATAGCTCACGCTGGAAGTCTTGGTATTCTGCGACATGGCCTGTGCATTGTACAGGTTGCCGATGTTGGTGCGTTCGTAACTGCTGGTGGAGAAGTTCACACTGGCCGTGAACGTAGAGTTAGGATTAGCTTTGGCATCCTGACGGTGTGACCAAACCACCTTGAAGTCCTTTGTCTTATTGAAATCTGGCAGACCCTTGTCGCCTGTCTGCGTCACCTGATAGTCTGCTTGGAAGGTACCGGAGTAGCGGTAACGCTTCACGTAGTTGGTTGCAGCCCTCAGCGCCCAAGAGCCCTTTGTGAAGATATCGCCTGTGACACGCAGATCCATCTTATCGCTGATAGCGAAGTAATATCCACCATCCGTCAAGCCGAAGCCACGATTGGAATCATCCATGTAGGTTGGCATGATGAAGCCCGATGAATAGCTGCTGTTGAACGGGAAGAAGAAGAACGGCACCGCCAGAGGCAACGGCACATCCTCCACCACCAAGTAGGCAGGACCCGTCACCACGCTCTTCTTCGGCTTCACCTTGGCATAGGTAAGCTGGAGGTAGAAGTGCGGATGCTCATGATTGTCGCACGTGGTGTATCGGCCATCCTTCAGGTAGATTTCATCGCCACTACCCTTCTTGGCATTGTTGCCTATCACATAGCCCTCGCCCTGCTGACTCTCGATGTTGGCAATGATACCCTTACGGCTGTTGAAATTATAGCGAATGCTCTGCGTCTCATACGAGGTGTCGCCCTCCTTGAAGACAGGGATACCCGAAGACACGCCTGTGGAGTCGGTCACACCATGCGCAAAGACCGTGCTGCTATCCATGTTCATCGTGATGACATCGGCCGAGAGTTCTATCTGCTGGTAATTGATCTTTCCGTTGCCATAGAGATGGGCAAAGCCCCCTTGTGTGAAAGACACGGAGTCGTTGGCTTCATAGGTCACGGGAGCCTCCAGATAGTCCTTCTTAGACACTACCGTTGTATCCGTGCTGACCACGACCGTATCTGTGCGAAGCACATTCAGGGTGTCACCTGCTGCCTGTGCAATGGAATCACGCGTGGCCACAGGGGTAACATCACGCCCTCTGCGTCGCTGCGCCATGGCTTCACTGCTGATCATCGAGAACAGCAGCAAAAGCAGAAACGATATGAATATCTTCGACTTCAACAGTTTTTATCCAACAATATTGTCTTTAAGTTGACAAAAATACGGATTTTTGCGGTATTATCACCTTTTTTAAACCAAATTTAGCACTCTAAAGGAAGTCTTTGCACCATTTATCAAACCGCAGCAAGCCTTCTTCGCCGAATTTCTGTAGGCTGCGGCGTGCTTCTTCCACCGTTTTCTCGTGGTCTAAGTGCGTCTTGGAGAAGAACTTATCGGCAAAACAGACCACCTGCTCTTCTAAAGTCACGGGGAGAAGGTCACGATGCGGCACGGGCAACTGCTGGCGTTCGATTTCCGCTAAGGAAAGGCCTGCCCCTGTGTGGCGCTCACACACCAACGCATGACGGGGAAAGCCAGCCTCACGCACCAACGCCGCCCCTAAAGTGCCATGACAGATGTAGGGCTCCGCACCGAAACACTGAATGCCTGGAGCGTTGGTCAGGAAGATGCCGATGTCATGCAGCATGGAAGCCTCGTAAAGGAAGGTCGTATCCAAACCCAATTCTGGGTGATTTTCTCCGATGGAAACGGCCTTTTCTGCCACTTGGCGACTATGCGTCAGCAGGATATTACGCAAGGCGTTCTCCTCTGGATAATACTTATTAATAAGGTCTAATGGATTCATTATTCTCACAATTTTAGTGCGAAGATACGAAGTTTTCATGAATTTGCACTATCTTTGCTGTGCCTAAGTGCAAGAAAGATAGATGACAGCTGGCAGAAAAAGCATTCTTGGCATCGCACTGCTCATAGTGGCGATGCTCTTCGGCATCAGTTATACAACTGAGGCCCAGAACTTTGTGCTGGTTATCGATGCGGGGCATGGAGGGCATGACCCTGGGGCTATAGGTAAGCGTGCCAAGGAAAAGGACATCAACCTGAATGTGGCACTGAAGCTGGGAAAACTGGTGGAGCAGAACTGTCCGGATGTGAAGGTGGTCTATACACGCCAAAAGGACGTGTTCATCGCACTGAACCGAAGGGCGGAGATAGCCAACAATGCGAAGGCGGATCTCTTCATCTCCATACATACCAACTCGGTAGCAGGCAACAGTCAGGCGATGGGGGCCTCAACTTGGACGTTGGGTCTAGCAAAGAGCGATGCCAATCTGGACGTGGCCAAGCGTGAGAACTCCGTGATACTCTATGAGGATGACTACAAGACCAGCTATGCGGGCTTCGACCCCAACAGTGCCGAGTCTTACATCATCTTTGAGTTCATGCAGGACAACTATATGTCGCAGAGCGTTCACCTGGCTTCGCTGGTGCAAGAGGAGTTCAAGACCACCGCCAAACGTAGGGATCACGGGGTGCATCAAGCAGGTTTCTTGGTGCTGAAGGCCAGTGCCATGCCCAGCATACTGGTAGAGTTGGGGTTCATCTCCACACCGGCAGAAGAGCAGTTCCTGGCCTCGGAGGCTGGTGCCAACACCATGGCCAACGGGATCTTCCGCGCCTTCCAGACCTACAAGAAAGAGCAGGAGGCTAAGGCGGGAGGTGCCCTTACGCAGTTGCCAAAAAATAATTCCGTAACTGCGGATAAAAAATCTGCCAGTGAGGCAGTGAAAAAAGAGCAGGCGCCCGTGAAGCAAACAGAGAGTGCCAAGACGGAAAAGCCGGTCTTCAAAATCCAGTTCCTCACCTCGGGAAGAAAGTTGGATAACAACGACCGCAGACTCTCAGGGCTGAAGTCGGTGGACTACTACGTAGAGAAGGGCACCTATAAATATACGTGCGGTGCCTCAACCGACTACAATCAGGTGCGCACCACGCTTAGGCAGGTGACGAAGACCTACAAAGACGCTTTCATCATTGCCTTCAAGGGCGATGAGAAGATGGACGTCAATGAGGCCATCAAAGAATTTAAGGCAAATAAATAAGAAACAGATATATGAAAATTTCAAAAGAACTCAAGATAGGACTTTCTGGTGTAGTGGCATTGACCCTGCTCATCATGGGTATCAACTACTTCAAGGGTATCAACCCCCTGAGCTCAAGTGCGAAATACTACATCAAGTTCTCAGACATCAACGGACTCGCCAAGTCGAGCCCCATCTATGCCGATGGCTTCAAGGTGGGCACCGTAAGCAGTATCTCGTACGACTATGCCAACAACGGCAACGTGGTGGCCTGTATCGAAGTGGATCCCAGCCTCCGCATCCCTAAGGGGAGTACGGCAGAGCTGACCTCCGATCTGCTGGGTGCCGTGAAGATGAGCCTGCTTCTGGCCAACAATCCGCGTGAGAAGGCCATGCCTGGCGATACTCTGACGGGGAGCGTGAATGAAGGTCTGATGGGCAAGGCAGCCGCCATGGTGCCACAACTGGAGCAGATGATGCCGAAACTAGACTCTATCCTCATCGCCCTGAACACACTGCTGAACGACCCTGCCATCCCATCGACCCTGAAGAACGTGGAGAACCTCACAGCCAGTCTCAATGCCAACAGCCGACAACTGGAGTCGCTCATGAAGAACGAGGTGCCACAACTGACCAGCAAGCTCAATGAGATAGGCGACAACTTCACCGTCATCAGTGCCAACCTGAAGGAGATAGACTATGCCGCTGCGATGGAAAAAGTGGACAACACCCTGGCCAACGTGAAGAGCATAACCGACAAACTGGAGAAAAAAGACAATACCGTGGGACTGCTTCTGAACGATCCCACCTTATATAATCACCTGACGGAGACCACTGCTAACGCAGCCTCACTTTTGGAAGATTTGCAGCAACATCCGAAGCGCTATGTACACTTCTCCATCTTCGGGAAGAAAGACAAGCCGATAGACGCTAATTAGAATTATTCTAAAATAAAGAAAAAGAAAATCGTGGCTCTGCAAAACCCATAAATCGGGCGTTTAAAGCCACTCCAAAACGGATGCATGAAAATGAGTTTTCTATGCAAAAGAGATTGGAAACGCCTATCAAATAAGCATTTTGAAACAGGGGCGGACACCCCAGATGACGTGTTCAGAACAGATTTCCGTAAGTATCTGAAAACAAGCATCTTTAAATCAAAACGAAAAATGCAAGAAAAAAATGCACTTGTTTTTTTCAATTAAGATTGCCAACTTTGCAGAAGTAGAAGAAAGCTATTTTAAGTAACAAATTTGATGAAAAGTAATAAAGCTGATTATATCGGCCTATGGAATTATTGCCTCGAAATCATCCGAGACAATATTACAAAGGAAGCCTACAATACGTGGTTTGCTCCCATTGTACCGCTTTCCTATCAGGAAGGGAAACTCACCGTACAGGTTCCCTCCCGTTTTTACATTGAATTCCTTGAAGACAAATACCTGGACATCATCAAAAGCACCATCTATAAAGTCTTCGGAGAAGGCACCACACTGAGCTATACCATTCAGGTGGCTGATACTCCGATAGAATACCCCGTGGCAGAGGGAAAGCAGCCAAGGAAATTGGTTGAAGCAAAGGAAGTACCTTCTGCCCCTGTGGCAGATCTTGATGCACACCTGAATCCATCATACATCTTCGAGACGTTCATCGAAGGCAGCAGCAACAAACTTTCGCGCAGTGTGGGCGAGGCGGTGGCACAGAACCCTGGGAAGACTATCTTCAACCCTCTGTTCATCTTCGGCCCTTCGGGCGTGGGAAAAACTCACCTTGCTAATGCCATCGGCGCCAAGATCAAGGAACTGTATCCAGAGAAGCGCGTGCTTTACGTTTCGGCACACCTCTTCCAGGTACAGTACACCGATTCTGTGAGAAACAATACGACCAACGACTTCGTGAACTTCTATCAGACGATAGACACGCTGATCATTGACGATATTCAGGAGTTTGCAGGGGCCACAAGGACCCAGAACACCTTCTTCTATATCTTCAACCAACTGCACCTCAATGGTAAGCAGCTAATCATGACATCCGACCGTTCGCCTGTCTTACTGCAGGGCATGGAGGAGCGCTTGATCACCCGCTTCAAGTGGGGCATGGTGGCAGAGCTGGAGAAGCCATCGCTGGATCTGCGTAAGGACATCCTGCGCTACAAGACCAAGCGTGACGGTGTGAAGTTCTCCGACGAGATCATCGACTACATTGCGGAGAACGTGAGCGACAGCGTGAGGGACTTGGAGGGCATCGTAGCTTCCCTGTTGGCCTACTCCACTATATATAATAAAGAGGTGGACATGGACCTCACGGAGAAGACCATCAAGAAGTTCATCAACTTTGAGACCAAGCCCATCACAGTGGAGCGCATCATCCAGACGGTTTGCGACCACTTCGGCATTGATGCTACAGTGATACAGTCGAAATCGCGTAAGCGTGATGCTGTGCTGGCACGTCAGATTTCCATGTTCTTTGCCAAGAAGTTCACAGACCTCTCCAGTGCGAAGATCGGTGCCCAGATAGGCAATAAGGACCATGCCACAGTGATTCATGCCTGCAAGACCGTGAAAGACATGCAGGAAACCGACAAGAAGTTCAAGGATTCGATCAACATGATTCTTGCCGAGCTTAAAAAGAGATAAACTGCAAGAAGGAAACTAAGGAGCTGCCTCACACCAAGGCAGCCTTTTTTATTCCCCTATCCCCAACAATGATTTCCACCTAATCGCAAGGATAAGAAGAAAGCAGATTTCTTTTTGGAAAACTTCTGAGGGTTAGTCATTTTTGCAACACCTTAGAAATAAGCGACTTGAAAACCAAGAATGGAAAACTTGTATTTTATTTCAAAAAAGATTGTGAATTATTTTGATATATCGCTAAACATCTGTAGTTTTGTAGAGTGTTTGTTACTTCCAACTTTCTTCTACTACCTAACTTGAGAATTAAACAAATGCTATAACTTAATAAATGGAAAACAACAAGACTTACAGTTATGACGAAGCATTTGAAGCATCGCTCAAATACTTCGGAGGCGATGAATTGGCTGCACGTGTATGGGTGAACAAATATGCCGTGAAAGACTCGTTCGGAAACATCTACGAAAAGTCACCAGAAGACATGCATTGGCGCATCGCCAATGAGGTGGCTCGTGTAGAGAAAAAGTACCCTAATGCACTGAGTGCTCAAGAGCTTTTCAACCTTTTGGATCATTTCCGCTACATCGTTCCGCAAGGAAGTCCGATGACGGGTATTGGTAATAACTACCAGATTGCTTCCCTGTCCAACTGCTTCGTAATCGGCGTAGATGGTGAGGCCGACTCCTATGGCGCTATCTTCAAGATAGATGAGGAGCAGGTGCAACTGATGAAACGCCGTGGCGGTGTGGGACACGACCTTTCACACATCCGCCCGAAGGGTTCTCCTGTGAAGAACTCCGCCCTGACCTCTACGGGTTTGGTGCCTTTCATGGAGCGCTATTCCAACTCTACCCGTGAGGTGGCACAAGACGGACGCCGTGGCGCATTGATGCTGACCGTCTCTATCAAGCATCCAGATTCTGAGGCATTCATCGATGCCAAGATGGAAGAAGGAAAGGTGACGGGTGCCAATGTGTCTGTGAAGATCGATGATGAATTCATGCAGGCTGCTACAGAAGGCAAGAAATACATCCAGAAATATCCAATCGACACCGACGAACCTACGTTCCAGAAAGAGATCGAGGCATCGCAGCTTTGGAAGAAGATCGTGCACAATGCGTGGAAATCGGCAGAGCCAGGCGTGCTGTTCTGGGATACCATCCTGAGAGAGTCTGTGCCCGACTGCTATGCCGACCTTGGTTTCCACACAGTGGCTACCAATCCATGTGGTGAGATTCCTCTCTGTCCGTACGACTCCTGCCGCCTTTTGGCTATCAACCTCTACTCTTACGTGGTGAATCCGTTCACTCCAGAGGCTTACTTCGACTTCGACCTGTTCAAGAAGCATGTGGCTCTGGCACAGCGCATCATGGATGATATCATCGACTTAGAGCAAGAGAAGATAGAGCAGATCCTGAAGAAGGTGGACACCGATCCTGAGGATGAGGAAGTGAAGCATACCGAGCGTGAGCTTTGGCAGAAGATCAGCAAGAAGACGGGCATGGGCCGACGCACTGGCGTAGGTATCACGGCAGAAGGCGACATGATCGCTGCCTTAGGTCTGCGATATGGCACTGAGGAAGCTACGGCTTTCTCAGAGCAAGTGCATAAGACCATCGCCCTGACGGCCTACCGTGCTTCTGTGGAGATGGCCAAGGAGCGTGGGGCATTCGAGGTTTACGATGCTCAGCGCGAGAAGAACAATCCATTCATCTTGCGCCTGAAGGAGGCAGATGCCGACCTCTATGCCGACATGGTGAAGTATGGACGCAGAAACATTGCCTGCCTGACCATCGCCCCAACAGGTACCACCAGCCTCATGACGCAGACCACCTCTGGCATCGAGCCTGTGTTCCTGCCTGTCTATAAGCGCAGACGTAAGGTGAATCCAAACGACACGAACGTACACATCGACTTCGTGGACAATACGGGTGATGCTTTTGAAGAGTACATCGTCTTCCATCCGAAGTTCAAGATCTGGATGGCCAAGAACGGCTACGACCTCGACAAGAAATACACGCAGGAAGAGCTGGATGCCCTGGTGGCTAAGTCACCTTATTATAAAGCGACCTCCAACGATGTAGATTGGCTGATGAAGGTGAAGATGCAGGGTCGCATCCAGCAATGGGTGGACCACTCCATCAGTGTGACCATCAACCTGCCTAACAACGTCGATGAGGAACTGGTGAACCGTCTCTATGTGGAGGCTTGGCGCTCTGGGTGCAAGGGATGCACCGTTTATCGTGATGGTTCACGTGCTGGCGTGCTCATTTCCACGAAGCCAGAGAAGAAACCAGAAGTGCCTATCTGTCAGCCACCTGCTGTTGTGGAAGTTCGTCCGAAGGTCTTGGAGGCCGATGTGGTGCGTTTCCAGAACAACAAGGAGAAATGGGTGGCCTTCGTGGGTCTGCTGGATGGCTATCCTTATGAGATCTTCACGGGTGTGCTCGACGATGACGAGGGCATCATCCTGCCTAAGAACATCTTGCGTGGACACATCATCAAGAATACTGATGAGAACGGCTTCAAGCGCTACGACTTCCAGTTTGAGAACAAGCGTGGCTACAAGGTGACCATCGAAGGTCTGTCGGAGAAGTTCAACAAGGAGTACTGGAACTATGCGAAACTCATCTCCAGCGTGCTGCGCTACCGCATGCCTATCGACCGCGTCATCCGCTTGGTGGGTCAGTTGGAACTCGACAGCGAGAGCATCAACACCTGGAAGAACGGTGTGGAAAGAGCCCTGAAGAAGTACGTGGTGGACGGTACTGCTGCCCGTGGGCAGAAATGTCCTAACTGTGGCAATGAGACGCTGGTTTACCAAGAGGGCTGTCTCATCTGTACCACTTGCGGAACTTCCCGTTGTGGCTAAATAGAGAACATAAAACTATTTGGAATGAAACTGATTTTTAATATAGAATACCGCACCCATTGGGGTGAAGACGTCAGAGTGATGGGCAATGTGCCTGAATTGGGAAACCTTCAGGCACTCTCTGCCCTGCCTCTGCGCACAGTAGATGGCATCCATTGGACTGCCGAGGCCGACCTTAAAGTGCCTGCCAACAAGACGGTGCAGTATAGTTATCATATCTTCCAGGGGAACAGCGTGACGCGCTCGGAGTGGAACAGCATCCCCCGCACCCTGCATGTGCCCAACAGCAAGAAAAAGGTATTCCGCCTGAACGACTACTGGAAAGACCTGCCTCAGAACCTGTCGCTCTACACCTCGGCCTTCACGGAGTCGCTCATGGCGCATAATAAACGTGCGGCCTTGCCAGGAAATTCTGCACAAGGGTTGCTGATAAAGGCCTATGCGCCTTGTGATGCCGACCATGTGCTGGGTATCTGTGGGAACCAGGAGGCATTGGGCTATTGGGATCCTGCCAAAGCTGTGCTGATGACGGATGCCTTCTATCCTGAATGGCAGATCCATCTGGATGCAGAGAAGCTGACCTTCCCCTTGGAGTATAAGTTCGTATTATATAATAAGGTGAAGCACGAGGTGGTGGCTTGGGAGGACAACCCTAACCGCTACCTGCCTAACCCACAGCTTGGGGAGAATGAGACACTCGTGATAGGCGACCGCTTCGTACACTTCTGCCTGCCTGAATGGAAGGGAGCGGGTGTGGCCGTGCCTGTCTTCTCCCTGCGCAGTGAGGAGAGCTTTGGCGTGGGCGACTTCGGTGATCTGAAGAAATTCATCGGATGGGCGGCCTCTACAGGACAGAAGTTGGTGCAGATCCTGCCTATCAACGATACCAACATCACCCATACGTGGGTGGATTCCTATCCTTACAGCAGCATCTCCATCTATGCCTTCCACCCCATGTATCTGGACCTCAAGCAACTGGGTGCGCTGAAGGACAAGAAGCAGGCCAACCGCTTCAAGCGCCTACAGAAGAAGCTCAACGCCCTGCCACAAGTGGATTATGAGCAGGTGAACAAGGGCAAGTGGGAGTACATCCGCCTGATTTTCCAACAAGACGGGGCTGCCACCTTGGCCTCTGAGGACTTCAAGCATTTCTTGGCAGAGAACAAGGAGTGGCTGCAGCCCTACGCTGCTTTCAGCTACCTGCGCGACCTGAACGGTACGCCTGATTTCAAGCAGTGGAAGCAATACGCCGTCTATAACGAAAAGGAGATTGAAGCGCTGTGCAAGGAAGGCACGCCTGTCTATCCTGAGATTGCGCTCTACTACTATATCCAGTTCCACCTGCATCTGCAACTTTCTGCAGTGACCGACTATGCCCGTCCGCTGGGTGTGGTGCTGAAGGGTGACATTCCTATCGGCATCAACCGTGGCAGTGTGGAGGCTTGGAAAGAACCATACTACTTCAACATGAACGGACAGGCTGGTGCCCCACCCGATGACTTCTCTGTCAATGGGCAGAACTGGGGCTTCCCTACCTACAACTGGGACGTGATGGAGAAGGACGGCTATGCGTGGTGGATGCGCCGTTTCGGTAAGATGGCAGAGCATTTCGACGCTTATCGCATCGACCATATCTTGGGTTTCTTCCGCATTTGGGAGATTCCGATGCATGCCGTGCATGGCTTGTTGGGGCAGTTTGTACC
This sequence comes from uncultured Prevotellaceae bacterium, assembly GCA_937891085.1. GTDB lineage: Bacteria > Bacteroidota > Bacteroidia > Bacteroidales > Bacteroidaceae > Bacteroides. Next base: position 32,281 of record CALAEY010000057.1, read on the forward strand.
ATCCCTGCCAATGAGCCGTGAAGAGATAGAGCGCTTAGGGCTCACGTTCCGTGAGGAGTTCTTCACCACACCATTCATCCATGAGTACTTCCTGCCAGAGCTTTTTGGCAAGCAAGCGGAGTACGTGAAGCAGCACTTCTTGCAACCCGCAGAGGGCTACGATCTCTACCAGATGCGCCCAGAGTTTGACACGCAGCGCAAGGTGGAGGCCTACTTTGCAGGTAAGACGGATGCAGAGAGCGTCCAGATGCGCGAAGGTCTCTACAGCCTCATTAGCGATGTGCTCTTCATCCGTGACCGTGAGCATAAGGACCTTTTCCACCCACGCATCACCGTGCAGAACGACTATGTCTATCAGGCACTTACCGATGGAGAGAAGGAGGCCTTCGATCGACTGTACAACCACTACTACTATGAGCGTCACAATGACTTCTGGCGTGAACAAGCCATGAAGAAGTTGCCTCGCCTCACGGGAGCAACCCGCATGCTGGTATGTGGTGAGGACCTAGGCATGATACCGAGTTGTGTGCCTCAGGTGATGAACGACCTACGCATCCTCTCTCTGGAAATTCAGCGCATGCCGAAGGACTTGGGCGTGGAGTTTGCCAATCCGGCACACTACCCTTACCGCTCAGTATCTACCATCTCTACGCACGACATGAGTACGCTGCGTGGTTGGTGGGAAGAAGACAGCGAGGCTACCCAGCGCTTCTACGAGCAGGTGCTCAAGTACAAGGGCGATGCCCCTGCCACAGCGACACCAGAGCTTTGCGAGGAAATCCTCCGCATGCACTTGGAAGGCACGTCGATGCTCTGCATCCCATCGTTGCAAGATTGGCTCTCCATCGACGGAGAGGTGCGTAATCCGAATGCCGATGAGCGCATCAATATCCCTGCCATTCCTAAGCACTATTGGCGTTGGCGCATGCACCTCACCATAGAGCAGCTGATGAAGCAGGAGAAGCTGAATGACAAGATTCGCAGCATGATCAAGGAAAGCGGCAGGTGATATAATTCATAATTCATAATTCATAATTGATGAACAGTTGGATAACTCTGAATGACCTGCGCTTCCATGCCCATCATGGCGTATTGGAGCACGAGCGTCTGTGCGGCAATACGTTCGTGGTGAACCTGCGCATGGCAGTGGACATCCGTCGTGCCGCCCAGAAAGACGACATCCGTGAGGCCCTGAACTATGCCGAGGTCTTTGAGGCCGTCAAGGCAGAGATGAGCATCCCCTCCCGCTTGCTGGAGCATGCAGCCATGCGCATCGTCCGTCGGCTTTTCAAGGACTTTCCGCAAATCAGCTCCATAAAGCTGACGTTAGAGAAGCTAAATCCACCCATGAATGCCGATATGCATTCGGCAGCCGTGGAGGTGGAAGTCGATGCAGAGGAAGTAAAACAGGAAGCATAGGCGTAAAAAACATCCGACACTCCTTTCCAAAATCTATGACCCTACGGGGCAAAGTTTAATCAGCACTGCTGATTGAAGTTTACTATGCCCCTCTCAAGCTTTTATCTGCCATGCCCCACCCTTTTTGCTGGTACGTCTTTTACTTTCTGCATTCAGTATTGCTTTCTGGATAGTTCACCATATAAAGTGTCACTGTAGTACATTAGGTAGTCCGCACTATTGTCGGTGATCACTTCCTTCATGCGGTTGCCCTCATCATCGTAGGTGAAAGTGGCACTATAGCCGTTCTCCG